>JBDSBD010000409.1:0-10007 GCA_039921765.1 Burkholderiaceae bacterium | reverse complement strand
GGCGCCGGTTCGGACCTTCTCCCCAGCGACTGAACAGACACCGCGCCTTTCGCACGGTGTCGGGTGCGCATGCGTTTGCCACAAGCGACGCATGGCGGCGCCGCGTTTGTGAAGAAAGAGAATGACGATGAGTTTCGAATCCCTGGGTCTGCATGAAGCCCTGATCAAATCCGTGGTGGCCTCCGGCTACACCGCGACCACCGAAGTCCAGGCGCAGGCGATCCCGCCCGCACTGGCAGGCGCCGACCTGATGGTTTCGGCACGCACCGGCAGCGGCAAGACCGCGTCGTTCATCATGCCGGCACTGCAGCGCGTGCTGGCGGCGCGTGGTGACGCCGTGAGCGCCGAACAAGGCGGGGTGCCGCCAAAGCGGCGCGAAAAGGGCGTGATCTACGGCCCGCGCGTGCTCGTGCTGGCGCCCACCCGCGAGCTCGCGATGCAAGTCGCCAAGTCCGCTGCGACTTATGGCCGCTTCGTGCCGGGCCTGCGCGTTGCCACCGTCGTCGGCGGTGTGCCGTATCCGGCCCAGATCGCGGCGCTGCGTGGCCCGCTCGACATCCTGATCGCGACCCCGGGGCGTTTGCTCGACCATCTGCAGACCGGCAAAGCGGTGCTCGAGAATGTCGAAATGCTGGTTCTCGACGAGGCCGACCGCATGCTCGACATGGGCTTCATCGATGACATCAACACCATCGCCGAGCACACTCCCGCGGCACGCCAGACGGTGATGTACAGCGCAACTTTTGCCGGCCACGTCGGCCGCCTGGCGCAGAACCTTTTGCGCGAGCCCAGGCGCATCGATGTCGCCTCGTACACCGAAGCGCACCAGAACATCGAGCAGCGCCTGCATTGGGCCGACAACGCGAACCACAAGAACGCATTGCTCGACCACATCCTGACGACGCGCGACATGGAGCAGGCGCTTGTCTTCACCAGCACCCAGCGCGATGCCGACTGGTTGGCCGATCGCCTGGCCGACATGGGCCATGCGGTGGCTTCTTTGCACGGCGGCATGCCGCAAGGTCGGCGCAACCGGGTGTTGCAGGGCCTGCGCAATCGCCAGTTGAAGATTCTCGTGGCCACCGACGTGGCGGCGCGCGGCATCGACGTGCCATCGATCAGCCACGTCATCAACTATGGCCTGCCGATGAAGCCCGAGGACTACGTGCACCGCATCGGCCGCACCGGTCGCGCGGGCCATGATGGCCTGGCGATAACCTTGGCCGAACGCATGGACGCCGGCATGATCCGGCGCATTCAGCAGTTCACGACGCAGCAGATTCCGGCCGCGGTGATTGCCGGACTGGAGCCCAAGATGCCCGAGCCGAAGATGTTTCCGCCGCGCGCCGAAGGCCGGGCGGAGGGGCGCTTTGGCCGCAGCGATCCGTCGCGCGGTGCGGGCAACGGGTATGCCAAGAAGCCGTTCGCTCCGCGAGCGGCCGGCGCGTTCGCGCCACGGGGTGCACAGGGTGCCGAGCCGTCGCGAGGCAATCCGTTCGAGCGCTCGGGTGCCGGCCGTACCGATCGCGGCGATCGTGGGGCCAGCAGCTTCGGGCCGCGCAAGCCCGGTGCCCCGGCGGGCGCCAAGAGCGGCTACGCCAAGGCCCAGCGCCCGCGCAGCTTCACGCCACGCTGATTCCGTTCCAAACGGGGCGCGTCGTGCTCACCTGCATGACGCGCCTCGACCCGCGATCAGCGCCGCACGGTCACCTCGACCGTCATGCCGAGGTAATCGTCGGGGTTGCCAAACCAGGTGCCCGAGACCGGGGCGGCCTGTGCCGGGTCGCGTGCGACGCCGACGCGGATCAACTGCGTGCCGCCGAGCAGGTTGTTGGTCGGGTCGAAGGGCACCCAACCGGCACCGGGCAGGTAGGCCTGCAGCCAGGCATGGGTGTGGCCGGCGCCCAGCGTGTTGCCCGCCACGCCACCGTCGAGTGCCGGGTCGTACAAATAGCCTGACACGAAGCGCGTCGCAATGCCCAGACGGCGCGCACCCTCCATCATCAGCAGTGCCAGATCGCGGCACGAGCCGCTGGCCGTGCGCAGCGTTTCAAGCGGCGTTTGCGTGCCCTGCTCCTCGCGTCCGGCGTAGCGAATCGTGTCGCGGATCGACTGGGTCATCGCGGCGAGCAGGTCGCGTGTGCCGGTCGGGCCGTCGGTGCGAATGAAGCGACGCGCCCAGGCGGTGAGCTCGCCGGCAGGATCGTCGTACTGCGGGCGCAGACAGGGCTCGAGATCGAAGCGCTCGTCGACGCTGTAGCCGAGCGGGAACCACGTCGTGGCCGCGGTGAGGGGCGGCTCGGGATGGTTGGGAAGTGCGTGCTCGATCGTGAAGGTGCAGACGATCTTCAGCTCGTCAGCACTGGCTCGCGGCTGTACCAGTGCAATCGAATTGGAGTGCACGTCCTGGATCAGATGCACATCGCTCTCGGGGCTGACCTGCAGGTCGGTGGCGAGCACGTGCAGGTCGTGGCTGTCACGCGGCCGGAACAGCACCCGATGCTCCCCGAACCGCACCGGTACGCGGTAGCGGTACGTGGTGGTGTGGGTGATGTGGTGCTGGAGGAACATCGCGCGCAGGTCGGGTTCAGACGCCCAGCAGTTCGACCTCGAACATCAGCGTCGCATTCGGCGGGATCGAGCCCCCCGCACCGCGGGAGCCGTAGCCAAGTTGCGGCGGGATCACCAGCACGCGGGTGCCCCCGACCTGCATGCCCTGCACGCCCTCATCCCAGCCCTTGATGACCATGCCCCCGCCGAGGCCGAACGCGAACGGGTCATTGCGATCCTTGCTCGAATCGAACTTCGCGCCTTTGACGCCGTCGTTGTAGAGCCAGCCGGTGTAGTGGACGGTGACGTGCTGGCCAGCCTGTGCGGTGGCGCCGGTGCCGGGCACGGTGTCTTCGAATTGCAGTCCGGAAGCGGTGGTTTTCATCAGGGTTTCCTTCGAATGGATGCGAAAAGCGTCAGAAGCGCCATCATGCAAGCCTGGCGTCCGATGTTCCTGCAAAGGGTCTGTCGGGCAGCGGCCGTTGCGCCGATGCGCAGCGAACGCCCGACAACGCGCACCGGGTCACGCCGAGGCGGCTGAACGGCGCCTGCGCTGTGCCGTCTCATCGGCGAACCCGGCCGGCGGTTGGGCCGATCCAGCGGGTGCCCCATTGCGTCGTCGCATCGAGGAGCCAGGTGGTTCTGTCGGTGCCTTGCGCTGTCAAGCCGAGCACATTGCCCGCGGCACGCAGCGCGGCCAGAGGGTGGCTCAGATCGAGTGCCAGCGCGCCATTTTGTTTCGAGAGCTTCCCGCCGTCCGCACCGAGCACGAGCGGGGTGTGCAGATAGCTCGGCGCATGCAAGCCGAGCAGGCGTTGCAGGTGCAACTGGCGTGGCGTGTTGTCGGCCAGGTCGGCGCCGCGCACGATGTGGCTGACACCTTGCGCCGCGTCATCAACGACGACGGCGAGCTGGTAGGCCCACAGTCCGTCGGCACGCCGCAGCACGAAGTCGCCGACCTTGGCAGTCAGATCTTGCTGCGTCGCACCGAGGCGTCGGTCGTGCCAGGCCATGCGCACCACGGCGGAAGGGTCTGCCGTGGCGGGGGCAACGCGCACCCGAACCGTCCGCGCAGGCTTGCCGTGCAGGCCGTGCCGACACGTCCCCGGATACACGAGCTCGGCGTGGCGCGGCCGTGTCCGGCCCTGCAGTGCCAGTACCTGCTCGATGTCGTGGCGCGAGCAGGCGCAGGGGTAGGTCCAGCCGCGAGCGGTGAGCGTGGCGAGCGCCGCCGCGTAGAGATCGCTTCGGGCAGATTGCCACACCGGTGGCGCGTCGGGCCTGAGTCCGCAGGCGTCGAGCTGAGCGAGGATCGTGCGGTCGGCGCCGGGTAGGCAGCGCGGAATGTCCACGTCCTCGATGCGCACCAGCCAGCGCCCGCCGTGCGCGCGCGCATCGAGCCAGGAGGCGAGTGCGGCCACCAGCGAGCCGGCATGCAGTGGGCCGGTCGGTGAGGGCGCGAAGCGCCCGACGTAGTTCGAGAGCGTGGGCATGGTGGGCAGCGATGATCGCACCATGGCTCGAGCCGCGGGTCCAGGGACGATCGCGGAGCGGGGCGCCGGGCCAGCGCGTCCGGGCTCGGGCTGGACCAAAGCGCCAGTGACCACGGGGCAGGGCAGGACTGAACTGAACCGGCTTCGCTGCGCCGGCTCAGTTCAGTGGTCCGGCCTGACGCTCGATCAACGCGCGGCGAGTTGCCGGGCTTTCCAGCCGGTCCAGCCACCAGCGCAGCGCGTGGCCCAGGGCCGCAGCGCCGCGCTCGTTGCGCCACGCGTACTGCAAGGTGATGGCGTCGTTTCGGCGCGCAGTGCCGCGCATCACCAGGTGTCCGGCGTCGATATGCGCGCGTGCCAAGGGCTCGGGCACATAGCCACAGCCCAACCCGCGCAGAAGGGCTTCGAGCTTGGCCCGCATGGTGGGCACCGTGAGCACGTCCTGGCCCGGCAGCAGATTGCGGGTGAGCGGTGCGAGCTGGTGCGCGCTGTCGGCCACAGCGACCGCGCGGTGGTGCACCAGCTCGGCATCATCGAGTGGCTCGGCGGCGCTGGCCAAGGCGTGGTGCGGTGCGACGACGAACACGAAGCCGATCTCACCGAGCGGGCGCACCTCGATGCCACCCGGGTTGGCGAAGTCACCGGCCACACCGATCGCCAGATCGGCCTGGCCCGAGACCAGCGCCTCCCAGGTTCCCGCCATGACCTCGGTTCGCAGCCGCAACCGGGTGAGCGGGCCACTGCGCTCACCTGCGCCGGCGGCGCAGATGCCGCTGAAGTCGGTGATCAGTTCGAACATCGTGGTCTGCGAGACGATGTCGTCGGCGACGATGGTGAGTTGTGATTCCCAGCCGCTGCCCACGCGCTTGACGCGGTTCACCACCGCGTCCATCTCCTGCAACAAGCGCCGACCTTCGCCAAGCAATTCTTCGCCGGCGGCGGTGAGGCGGGCCTGGCGCGAGCGCCGATCGAACAACAGCACGTCGAGCGCGTCTTCGAGCTGACGCACGCTGTAGGTCAGCGACGAAGGCACCTTGCCGAGCTCGCGCGCTGCGGCGGCAAAGCTGCCACTTCGAGCGATCGTGTCCATCATCGCGAGCGCTTCGGGCGTGAGGACCTTGCGGTTTTCAGTCATGGTGGGGCGGCGCAGGGAAGGGTGTTCATCTTATTTGAATGGTCGCTTCACCGCGCTCTGCACGAACAACCACCCGCGGCGGCCTAAAGTTCTCTCCACAGGACGCGCGCCGCATTCAGGCGTCATTGACACGGCGGAACGCCGTGGAACTTGCCAATCGCAACCGATCGAGGAACGACATGATCACCGAACGCAAATCAGCCGACCGCGGCTACGCCGACCACGGCTGGCTCAAGAGCTTCCACAGCTTCTCGTTTGCCGACTATCACGATCCGCGTCACATGGGCTTCGGCAACCTGCGCGTCATCAACGAGGATCGCATTGCACCGGGTACCGGCTTCGGCACGCACAGCCACCGCGACATGGAGATCGTCAGCTATGTGCTGAGCGGCGAGCTCGCACATCGGGACAGCATGGGCAATGGTCAACCGGCACTGGCGGAGTCGAATGGCCAGCCCGGTGCGGCGGCCGCCGGCGTGATCCGCCCCGGCGACGTGCAACGCATGAGCGCCGGGCGCGGCGTGAGGCACAGCGAGTTCAACCATGCGCCGGACCAGACCACGCATTTCTTGCAGATCTGGATCGAGCCTGCGGTCACCGGAATCGAGCCCGGCTATGAGCAGAAGCACTTCGATGCCGAGTCTAAACGCGAGAACCTGCGTCTCGTGGCTTCCCGCGATGGACGCGATGGTTCGGTCACGATCCATGCTGATGCCTCGATCTACGCGGGTCTGTTCGACGGCGCACAGCGCCTGCGCCGTCCGCTCGATGCCGCGCGCAAGACCTACGTGCACGTGGTGCGCGGCGCGGTCGAGGTCAATGGCCGCGCGCTGCAGGGCGGCGACGCGCTGCTGCTCGAGAACGAACCCGCGCTGGAACTGGGCCCGGCACAAGACGCCGAGGTGCTGGTGTTCGACCTGCGCTGAGCGTCGGGGCCTGACGCCGCGCCTCACTTCGACCTTTCAACCCACACCTTGCCAACGCAAAGAGGAATCCCGTGAATCAACTCCAGAATCCACTCGTACTGATTGGCCGCGTCCTGCTCTCACTGATGTTCGTGCTCGCAGGCTTCAGCAAGATCGGCGGCTTCGCCGGCACGGTGGGCTACATGCAATCGGTCGGTGTGCCGGCTGCGTCGCTGCTCGCCGCGGTGACGATCGTGCTCGAGATCGGCGGCGGCCTGGCCCTGCTGTTCGGCTTGTACACGCGCTGGGCGGCACTGGCGCTCGGGCTGTTCACCTTGTTGGTCAGCTTCCTGTTTCACAACTTCTGGGTCATGCCCGAAGCGCAACAGATGACCAATCAGCTGATGTTCATGAAGAACCTGGCCATAGCCGGTGGCATGTTCGCGCTGGCCGCGTTCGGCGCCGGCACCTGGAGCCTCGACGCCATGCGCAGCGCCCGAGCCGCGATGAACCACCTTTGAGAACTTCTAGCCGATGTCGCGTGCCAGGCGCAGCCCGCTGAACTGCCATTGCGCCTCGGGCGGGAAGAAGTTGCGGTAGCTCGCGCGCGCATGGCCGGTCGGCGTGGCGCACGAGCCACCTCGCAGCACGTACTGGTTGCACATGAACTTGCCGTTGTATTCACCCACGGCGCCGGGCAGGGCGCGGTAGCCGGGGTAGGCGGCGTAGCTCGACTGGGTCCATTCCCAGACGTCGCCGAACATCTGCACCGGCGCATCGAAGCGCTCGGCGTCGGCAGGCAGAGGATGGAACGCACCCCGGTCGGCGAAGTTGCCGGCGATCGGGCCGTGCAGGCGTCGCGCCGCGAACTCCCATTCCACTTCGGTGGGCAGGCGCGCGCCAGCCCAGCGCGCGTAGGCATCGGCTTCGAAGTAACTCAGGTGACACACCGGCGTGCGTGGGTCGATCTCGACCAGGCCTTGCAGCGTGTGTTGCCACCACGCACCGTCAATACGGCACCAGTACAGCGGCGCTTTGCGAGCCTCGTTGCGGACCCAGTCCCAGCCCATTGCCAGCCAGAGCTCGGGAGCCTGGTAGCCGGCGTCGTCGATGAACGCCAGGTAGTCGGCGCCGATCAGCGGCCTCGAGGCAAGCTCGAACGGCGCAATGTAGGTACGGTGGCGCGGGCCTTCGTTGTCGAAACAGAACGCGCCGTCGAGTGCCGCATCGAATCCGTGCTCGATCAGGCCGCCAGTCTGCGCGATCCAGTGCAACGGCTGCGCGGCCACGCGCGCCATCGGCCAGCGCCTGGCGTATGGAGCGTGGTGCGGGTCCAGGCTGAGCGCATGCTTGATGTCGGTCAGCATGAGCTCCTGGTGCTGCTGCTCATGGTGCAGGCCGAGCGTGACAAGACTGGCGAGCTCCGGGTCCAGGCGCGGCGCAGCGAGCAGGCTCTGGATGCGCGTGTCGACCTCGGCGCGGTAGCGCTTCACCCCGTCGAGCGTCGGCCGCATCATGAGGCCGCGCTGGGCGCGCGGATACTGCTCACTCACCCCTTGGTAGTAGCTGTTGAAGCGCACCCGGAACGTCGGATCGAAGGGTTTGAAGCCCGCCTCGAAGCGCTCAAGCACGAAGGTTTCGAAAAACCAGGTGGTGTGCGCGAGGTGCCACTTGACCGGGCTGGTGTCGGGCATCGATTGCACCTGGCAGTCGTCGGCGGTCAGGTGCGCCACCCGATCAAGCGAGGCCTGTCGGATGCTCGCGAAGCGCTGCGCCAGGCTGTCGATGCGCGTTGGTGCCGGTGCTGGTACCGGCACCCGTGCGCGCTGAGAGTGCAAGGTCATCGCGTCTTGCGCCGCGCGCCGGGCACGGCGGGTCGTTGTCGCAGTGCCCGACCTTACACCTGCACCTTCGGGGCCAGGGCCAGATCGAGGGCTTCGCGCTGATCGAAAACGAAACAATTTCCTTCGAAGTGAGCGCCGTCTGTTTCCTCAAGATATTTCAGGATGCCGCCGTCGAGCTGCCAGACGTGCGCCAGGCCGGCCTCGCGCATCAGCAGCGCGGCCTTCTCGCAGCGGATGCCGCCGGTGCAGTAGCTGACCACGGTCTTGCCGGCGAGCTCGGTGTGGCGCGCCGCCAGAGCGGCGGGAAAGTCGCTGAACTTCGCGAGGCGCCAGTCGTGTGCGCCACGAAAACGCCCGTGCTCGATTTCGAACGCGTTGCGGGTGTCGAGCGTGACCACCTCCCGGCCCGCATCATCGTGGCCCGCGGTGAGCCAGCGCGCGAGCGTGCGTGCATCGAGCGCTGGGGCGCGTGCGGTTTGTGGCCGCACCTGCGGATGGTTCATGCGAATGATTTCGCGCTTGACCTTGACCACGAGCCTGGCAAACGGAATTTCATCCGAACGGCTTTCCTTCACGTCGATGCCAGCGAACGCATCGCTCGTGCCCAGCCACCCGAGAAAGCGGCGCACCTCGGCCTCATGGCCCGCGAGCACGAGGTTGATGCCCTCGTCGGCCAGCAGCACCGTGCCCTTGAGATTCAGCGCCTGCGCTTGTGAGTGGATGCCCTCACGCCAGCGCGCGGTCTCGGTCAGTGTCACGAACCGGTAGGCGGCGATATTCATGACCGGTTTCACGCGTTGAATTTTACGAGACGGGCGTTGCCGCGGGCGCTCCCTAAAATGGCCGCCATGGCCTTTGTTCATCTGCGGACCCACACCGAGTTTTCCGTCGTCGACGGCACCTTGCGCATCGACGACGCGGTCCACGCGGCCGCGGCCGATGGCCAGGGCGCGCTGGCGATCACCGACCTGTCGAACCTGTTTGGCGCCGTCAAGTTCTATCGCGCAGCGCGCTCGGCGGGCGTCAAGCCCCTCATCGGCGCGGACATCTGGCTCGAGCCTGCGGCCACCGAGTCGCGCGCCGAACCGCGCAGCGCCAGCCGGCTGCTGCTGCTGGTGCAGAACACCTGCGGTTACCTGAATCTGTGCGAGTTGCTGTCGCGCAGCTGGCTCAGCAACGCGCAACGTGCACAGGCCTGGGTCAAATGGGAGTGGCTGGCCGAGTTGAACCAGGGCTTGATCGCGCTGTCGGGCGCCGAGCACGGCGCCATCGGTCAGGCGTTGCTGGCCGGTGACGGCGCACGCGCCGAGGCCTTGGCAGATCGGCTGTCGCAGTGCTTTCCGAGGCGCTTCTATCTCGAGCTGCAGCGCGCGGGGCTGCCCGGCAACGAGTCCCATGTGCACGCTGCTGCCGCGCTCGCTGCCGCGTGCAAGCTTCCGGTCGTGGCGACCCACCCGGTTCAGTTCGCGGCACCCGACGACTTCGACGCGCACGAGGCCCGGGTCTGCGTGGCCGATGGCGAAATGCTCGCCAACCCGAAACGCATCAAGCGCTTCAGCCGCGAGCAGTAATTCAAGACCCAGACGCAGATGGAGGAGTTGTTCGCCGATTTGCCGAGCGCGCTCGTGAACTCGGTGGAAATCGCCAAGCGCTGCAGCCTGACCCTCGCGCTTGGCCGGCCGCAGCTGCCCGATTTTCCGACACCGGTAGTGGACGGCAAGGCGCTGTCGATGGACGTGTACTTCCACCGCGCGTCGTATGCCGGTCTGGAGGTGAGGCTGCAAAAGCTCTACCCGGATGCGGCGCAGCGCGAGCGGGAGCGTCCACGCTATCTCCAGCGGCTCGAGTTCGAGATCGAGACGATCCTGAAGATGGGGTTCCCGGGCTACTTTCTGATCGTGGCCGACTTCATCAACTGGGCCCAGCACAACGGCTGTCCGGTCGGCCCCGGGCGCGGCTCGGGTGCCGGCTCGCTGGTGGCCTACGCGCTCAACATCACCGGCCTCGACCCGTTGAAATACAACCTTCTGTTCGAGCGCTTCCTGAACCCCGAGCGTGTGTCGATGCCTGACTTCGACAT
>JBDSBD010000408.1:0-7732 GCA_039921765.1 Burkholderiaceae bacterium | reverse complement strand
GATGCGCATCAAGGTCGACTTGCCGCAGCCGCTGGGGCCGACCAAGGCGACGAACTCACCGTCGTCAATGGTCATGCTGATGCCGCGCAGCGCCTCGACCGGGCCGCTCTCGGCCGGGTACACCATGCCGACATCGTCGATCTCGATCAGGGCTTTCCCGTGCACCTGCGCCGCGCGCTCGACCGCCATGCCGCCAGTCGACACTACTTCGCCGCGGCCGGCATCGCGACCTTGGTCAGGAATTCGGTCGTGTAGACGTCCTTGCAGGCCATCTTCTTGGCCAACCCCATGTAGGTGTTGATGAGGTCGACGGAGTCGCACATCCGCTTCGCGTCGATCCAGCCGATACCGTGGTCGGCGTAGTTCTTCGTGCGCATCAGATCGAGGCCGAGCATCATGTTCGGCTCGATGATCGACAGATCGATCTCGGGCACATGCTTCTTGAAGATCGCAAGCGCCGCCTTCGGATCTGCCATCACGTCGTGCCAGCCCATGTAGGCAGCCTGCAGGAACGCGCGCAGCGCCTTCGGCCGCTCCTTCATCGTCTTCTCGCTCGCCATGATCGACATGCTGTAGAGATCGAATCCGGTGTCGGCCCACGGCATCATCACGACGTTGCCGGCACCCATCGCCTTCTGGTAGAACGGCAGCCCGGTCTTGTAGTCGGCGACCACGTCGACCCGCTTCTCGGCGAGCGCGGCAATCTTCGCAGCCGGCTCGATGTTGACCCATGCGACCTTGCTCTGATCGAGCTGGTGCAGCTTCGCGAACGCCGGCCAGGCCTGGCGCTGGCTGTCGCCGGGCGGCGCACCGACGGTCTTGCCTTCCAGATCCTTGGGCTTCGTGACCGGGTTGTCCTTGCGGCTGAAGAAGTTGAGCGGCGTCTTGTCGAAGACCATGCCGACGATCTTCACTTTCGCGCCGCGCGCGTCGGCGGCAAGCACCGGCGCGGTGTCGGCGAGACCGGCGTCGGCGCGGCCGGTGTCGACCTTCGCGATCGAATCACCCGAACCCTTCGAATTCTCGAGCGTGACATCGAGACCGGCTTTTGCGAAGTAACCCTTGTCGAGCGCGACCCAGTACGCCGCATGGTCGCCGACCGCGAACCAGTTCAGCGCGAACGTGAACTTCTCGAGCGGCTGCGCCGACGCCGACGTCGCGTACAGCACCGCGGCTGCGAACAGGGCCAGCGGCCCGAATTTGCTTTTCATCGCTTCGCTCCTCATGTTGAATCCGACTTGAACCCGACCCCTTTGCCCGTCACACGTCTCCCGCCCACGGCACCAGGAGGCGCGACAACGCCGCCACCGCACCAAAGAGCAGGAGGCCCAGAACCGAGATCCATGCCAGCGCGGCGAACGCAGCCGGCGTGTTCATGCTGCTCTGGGTCGTGATGATCACGTAGCCCAGCCCGCGCTGCGACGCGACGAACTCGCCGACGATCGCACCGACCACCGCCGCGGTGGCGGTGACCTTGAGCGCGCTCAGGATGTAAGGGTAGGCGTTGGGCACCCGAATCTTCACGAAGACCTTCCACTTGGGCGCATTGAACACGCGCCCCAGGTCGATCAGATCCTGGTCGATCTGGGTCAGGCCGACGGCCGTATTGATCACCACAGGGAAGAATCCAATCAGCGCGCCGATCAGCATGTTGGGCAAGATGCCGTAGCCCATCCACATCAGGAACAGCGGCGCCACGGCGACCTTGGGCAAGGTGTTGACGAACACCAGGAACGGCGTGAGTGCGCGCGACATGGCGCTCGACCAGGCAATCGCCGCGCCGAGCACCACCCCCGAGACCCCTGCCAGCACGAACGCGCCGACGATCTCGACCGCGGTGACCCAGGTATGTTTGGCCCAGGGGATGTCGCCGCCGAACATCTCGCGCAGCACCAGCAGCGGCCCGGGCAGCAGATATTCGCGCACTTCGAACACCGACACCGCGATCTGCCACAGTGCAATGAAGCCCGCGAACAGCCCGATCGCGGGCAGGTAGGCGACGATCCATTTCAGCGCGCGGCTCAAGGGCTCACCTCGTCCGCATCGCACCGACGCCCCGATACGCTGAAGCCGTACCGCGGCTGCTCGACGTGGGCAACGCCGGACTCGGCAACGCGCTGCGCCTGGCGCCGCACCGCGTCCACCCGGTGGCTGCCGCTCGCGTGGACCTGCCGCACGCCTGCACCGATGGCCTGGCGCGCAGGCCGCGGCACGGACACCGACCTGCACGCAGACGCGGGCACGGACCGATCGATCGAGGCGATATTCATCAGGCGAGCCAGCGGTCCAGGTGAGTGGCAACGAAGGCATCGTCGCTCAAATCGGCGTGCTGGGCCAGCACCCGATCGATCTCATCCGCCTGGCCCGGACTCAAACCCTCGTTCGGGTCGAGGCACCACAAGCCTTCGAGCAAGCCTTGACGGCGCAGCACCTCGTGGCAGCCGGCGATGCAGCCGCGGAACTGGTTCGCCACATCGAAGAAGGCACTGTTGCAGTCGGTCACGCGACTGTCGAGCGCGAGCAATTCGGTGGAGATCGGTGCGCCCGAGCGCACCGCGGCCTTGCACCGCTCGAGCAGTTGCACCGCCCCGGCGGTCCAGACCGACCAGTGGCCGAGCAGCCCGCCGGCGAAGCGCAGCGTCACCGGCTTGCCATCGCGCACCACCGTGAACGGCGTGAGCAGGTCCAGCACGATGTGGTCGTCGTTCCCGGTGTAGAGCAGCACGCGCTTCTCGGCACGCGCCTGCACCACGCCGCGCACCACGTCGAGCGTGCGATAGCGATTGAATGGCGCAACCTTGATCGCAACCACGTTGTCGATCGCGGCAAAGCGCGCCCAGAAGGCCGCACTCAGTTCGAGCCCCCCGACCGCCGGCTGCAGATAAAAGCCGATCAACGGCATCTGCTCGGCCACCGCCTGGCAGTGCTCGATCAGCGCGTCCTCGCCCTCACCCTTGAGCGCCGCCAGGCTCAGCAAGCCGACGTGGTAGCCCAGGCTGGAGGCGAGCCTGGCCTCGGCGGCCGCCTGCGCGGTGCGCCCGCACAGCCCGGCCACCATCACGAGCGGCGCTCGCCCTGGCGTGGCCCGCTCGCAGGCCGCTGCCGCGGCGATGCGCAGCACCTCCTCGAACAGGCCGACTTCGCGGATCGCGAACTGGGTCGTGTGCACGCCGACCGCCAGGCCGCCGGCACAGGCGTCGATGTAGTAGCGCGCGAGCGCGCGCTGGCGCCGCACATCGAGGCGGCGCTGCGCGTCGAGCGCGAGCGGGTGCGCCGGAATCGCCAGACCCTCGGCGAGGCGCCGGCGCAATTGCTCGGCGTCGAGCGGCACGGGTCGGGGGTTGGGGGGCGGTGGCGTGGTGGACATGGTGTCGGGTCTCCGGTCTCAACCGAATTCGGGGCCGGCCAGCGCAAAACTGGTGTCGTGCAAGGCCAGCGCCGGCGTATCGCCGAGCGCCATGCGCACGAACGGTCGCTGGCGCGTGAAGCCGCGCTTCCCAAGCCACTCGGCCAGACCCGCGGCGCGGCGCGGCACGTCGACGAACACCGGCCCGCGGGTGTGCGCGAGTGCCATGCCAAGCAACGAGATCGCCCGGTGGGGGTTGGTCGCGATCAACGGGCCGATCTGGGTGGCACGTCGGCCTCGGCGCGCGACCACGAAACCGCGATCGTCATCGCCGATCCAGGCGGCGCTGCCGGCGCGCACCAGAAAGTCGTGCAACAGGAAGCGGCGCTCGACGCCCTGGGCGTGCGCATCGAGCGCGACCAGCGCGTCCAGGTCATCGAGCCCGGCGGCCCGCGCATCAGGTATCACGACCGACCCTGCGACATCGACCACCTCGGTCGACGCCGCGGTGGCGACACCCTGCCAACGATCGAGCTCGAAGCCGTCGCGAAAGCCCAGGCGCCGGTAAATTGGTGCGCCGGCCGGTGTGGCGTCGAGCATCGGCGTGATGCGTGCGGCGCGCAGCGACCGGGTGCAATCACCGAGGAGCGCGCTCGCCAGCCCGCGATGGCGCCAGGCCGGCGCCACCAGCACCATCGCGACCCAGCCCAAGGCGCCGTCGTACGGCAGGGCTGCCGCGCTCGCGACGAGTTCACCCGAACCGGCGTGGCAACCCACGACGCGGCCGCGCTCGATGAACACCCGCCAGTCATCGAGGGTCTGGTTCCAACCCGCGGCGTCCGACAGCGCGACGCCGCCGGGCGCGTCGGCCCGGGTCAGCGCGACGCGCGGCGGCGCTTCAGAAACCACCATCCCGGACCTCGAACTTGGTCGGCTTGTTCAGGCTCGGCCGGTCTGCTGCGACCCAGTCGGCAACCCAGTCGAGCATGCGGCCGAGTGGCACCACCGGGTAGCCGAACAGCCGGGCCGCCTGAGTGGTGTCGGACAACAGCGCGGTGGGCGCCTCCTGGCCACTGAACTGCGGCGCCACACCGAGCCGCGCGCCGAACTCGGCGGCGAGCCAGCGCACGCTGAGCGTCTCCGGGCCGGTGCAGTTGATCGGTGTCGGCGGCGTCGTGCAATGGCACAGGCTGCGCAATACCTGAGCGTTCGCGTCGCCCTGCCAGATCACGTTCACGTGACCCATCGTCAGATCGATGGTCTCGCCGCGCCGCACCCGCGAGGCAATGTCGAACAGCACGCCGTAGCGCATGTCGATCGCATAGTTCAGCCGGAACATCCGCCCCGGCGTGCCGTGCTTGACCGAGTGATACTCGAACATGCGCTCGCGCCCGATGCACGATTGCGCGTACTCGCCGATCGGCGCCGGCGCGGTGGCTTCGCTGGCCGCCGCATGACCGACCGGCGTGAGCGGATAGACATTGCCGGTGGAGAAAGCGACGATGCGCGAATCCCGAAACACGTCCGCCACCAACGCCGGCACCAGGGTGTTCATGGCCCAGGTGACGCCCGGGTTGCCCTGCGCGCCGAACTTGTGGCCGGCGGCGAAGACAATATTGCGCACCCGCGGCAGCGCTTCGATTGCGGTGCGCTCCAGCAGGTCGGCCGCAATTGTCTCGATGCCCCAGCCCTCGAGCCGTGTGCGCACCGAGGCATCGCTGAAGCGCGCCACGCCGATCACGCGCTTGGCGGGCGCGGCGTTCTTGGCCAGGCGCGCCAGGGTCGGCCCCATCTTGCCGGCCACGCCGAGGATCATCAGGTCGCCGTCGAGCCCGGCCAGATCGTCGATCAGCGCCTGCGTGGGCAGGCTCAGGAAGTCGTCGAGCGCCTCGACCGACTCGAAGTTCGAGGGCAAGCGGGCCGGGTCAAGCAGGTGCTGCGGCACATGGGCGGGCGGCGCGGCAAAGAGGGCAGGCATTCGACAGGCTCCCGTCGATGAGGCTGAATCGGCGGCCAGTCTAGGGAGGGGACCAATCCATGTCAACCATTTGGTTGAAACAAATGCGCCCAGCCTCGAGGCGAACGCGCGGCCGCCGCGCCGTGTCGGCCCGCGCGTCGCGCTCGATCAGGGGCGAAGTCCCGCCATCGCGAGTTCGATCACGTGCTTGCGGTAGGCCACTTCTGCATCGGCGCGACTCAGGTCGCGGCCGAAGATCGACGACAGGGTGAGCCGGTTCGAGAAGAAGAAGTACGACATGCCTGCCATCGACACGTAGAGCGCCACCGGGTCGATGCCGCGTCGGAACACGCCCAGAGCGACGCCGCGCTCGAGCGTGCTGGCCATCAGCTCGATCAGCGGCGAGTTGGTCTCGCGGATCGTCGGCAACGAGCGCACGTGGCGCGCGCCCTGCGCATTCTCGTGGTTCAGCATGCCGATGAAATCGGGGTGCAGCGCCAGATAGTCGAACGAGAAGCCGACCAGCGCCACCATCGCCTGCGTCGGTGGCAGGTCGCCAAGTTTGAGGCTGCGCTCGAGCGCACGGATTTCGGCGTAAACCGATTCGAGTGCAGCCCGGTACAGATCGTCCTTGCTGCCGAAGTAGTAGTAGATGAGCTGCTTGTTGACACCGGCGCGGCTCGCGATCTCGTTGACGCGCGCGCCCGTCAGGCCCTTGGCCGAGAACTCGGCGCGGGCCGCTGCGAGGATCGCGTCGCGCGAGGCGTTGTCGCCGCCCGCGGTGGCGGTGGCGGCAGCCGGGGACGGCGGGGCATCGGTCGAAGCGGTGCGGCGGAGTGACATCGTGGATGCGGACGACAAGCGGGGGCGCAACGGCGCCGGATCGGAGTTCGGGCAGCGCTGGATTATCGGCCGGCGCCGACCGGTGGTGCGCTCTCGAGCCACGGCGCCCTACGCCCGAGTCCGATCGACGCACCCGCACAATGACCCGATGCAGGCGTGAGCCGCGCCGCTCTGGCGTCACCACTGCGCCGCGCCGGCTCAACCAGGCGCCGGGCTTGCACCGATAATCGAAGGGCTCCCGAAGGACCTTCATGCGCCGGACCTGGCTCCTCTTCTCGCAATCCGTCACCGTCGTGCTGGCGATGCTGTTCGTCATCGCCACGCTCAAGCCCGAGTGGCTGCAGCGCGCGGCCAGCCCGGCGTTGCCGAGCGTCGTGTCGGTCGCAACAGCACCGCCGCGCGTCGACGCGGCGCCGAACAGCGGCGGTGCGCCGATGAGCTACAGCGCGGCGGCCAAGCGGGCGTCGCCGGCGGTCGTCAGCATCACCGCGAGCAAGGCGCCGGCGCGCAATCTGCAAAGCGACGATCCGTTTTTCCGGTTCTTCTTTGGCGAGCGCGCGCAACGCATGCAGCAAGCGCCTCAGGTCGGCCTCGGCTCGGGCGTGCTGGTCTCGACCGACGGCTACCTGCTGACCAACAACCACGTCATCGAGGGCGCCGACGACATCGAGGTTCAGCTCTCGGACGGACGCCAGGCGCGCGCCAAAATCGTCGGCACCGATCCCGAATCTGATGTGGCGGTGCTGAAGATCGAGCTTGACCAGCTGCCGGCCATCACCTTCGGCGACGCCGACCATCTGCAGGTCGGCGATGTGGTCCTGGCGATCGGCAACCCGTTCGGTGTCGGCCAGACCGTGACGTCGGGCATCGTCAGTGCGCTCGGGCGCAATCAGCTCGGCATCAACACGTTCGAGAACTTCATCCAGACCGACGCAGCCATCAACCCGGGCAACTCGGGTGGCGCGCTGGTCGATGCGGCCGGCAATCTGCTGGGCATCAACACCGCCATCTACTCGCGCAGCGGCGGCAGCCTGGGGATCGGTTTCGCGATTCCGGCGAGCACCGCGCGCCAGGTCATGGAGGCGCTGATCCGCGACGGCCAGGTCACGCGTGGCTGGATCGGTGTGGAGCCGCGCGACCTGACGCCCGAGATCGCGCAGACCTTGAAGCTGCCGGTCACGCAAGGCGTGCTGATCACCGGCGTGCTGCAGGGCGGCCCGGCCAGCACCGGCGGGATTCGTCCCGGGGATGTGGTGGTGCGGATTGACGCCACCGCGGTCACGAACACGCCGCAGCTGCTCAACGCGGTGGCGGCACTGAAGCCCCATCAGGTCGCCAATGTCGGTGTCCAGCGCGGCAGTCAGGCGCTGGAGATGAAGGTCACCGCCGCGCAACGGCCCAAGGTCCAGAATCGGCCTTGAGGGTCGCGCGACACGCGCGGCAACCCGGCCTCACAGCCGCGCGCGATCAGGCGCCCGGCGTTCCCTCGGCCTTTGTCTCGGCCTCGGGCTCGTCCTCGCCGTCGACCGGCGCCTTGGTGTGCTTGATGAACACCTTCGCCGCGACGATGCCGATCTCGTAGAGCA
>JBDSBD010000407.1:0-7785 GCA_039921765.1 Burkholderiaceae bacterium | reverse complement strand
CAATGCGTCTGACCACCAAAGGCCGCTTCGCGGTGACCGCCATGATCGACCTCGCGCTGCGCGAGCACTCCGGCCCTGTGGCGCTGGCGGCGATCAGCGGCCGGCAACAAATCTCGCTGTCGTACCTGGAGCAATTGTTCGGCAAGCTGCGCCGCCACGAACTCGTCGAGAGCACGCGTGGCCCGGGCGGCGGCTATTCGCTCGGCCGCAAGGCCGAGGAAATTACCGTCGCCGACATCATCGTCGCGGTGGATGAGCCGATTGACGCCACGGGCTGCGGCGGCAAGGAAAACTGCATGGGCGAGGACACCGGGCGCTGCATGACGCACGACCTGTGGTCGAGCCTGAACGCCAAGATGATCGAGTTCCTCGACTCGGTGTCGCTGCGCAAACTGGTCGATGAGCAGCTTGCCAAGGGCATCTCGATCGAGGAGCACCCGGTCAAGCGCGCGATCTCGAGCCAGCCGGTGGTCAAGCCGATCAAGATCACCGCGCCGAACTCGGTGTTCGCGCTCGGCTCGGCCGCCTTCACCAAGTAAATTCAAGTCTGCGGCTGTGCCCGCTTGATGCCCTCCTATGGACATGACACCGCACTTTCCCGTCTACATGGACTACGGCGCGACCACGCCGGTGGATCAGCGCGTCGTCGACGCGATGATCCCGTGGTTGCGCGAACACTTCGGCAACCCGGCGTCGCGCAGCCATGCCTGGGGCTGGGAGGCCGAGGCCGCGGTCGAGCGTGCGCGCGCACAGGTCGCCGCGCTGGTGGGTGCCGACCCGCGCGAGATCATCTG
Organism: Burkholderiaceae bacterium; assembly: GCA_039921765.1. Classification (GTDB taxonomy): domain Bacteria; phylum Pseudomonadota; class Gammaproteobacteria; order Burkholderiales; family Burkholderiaceae_C; genus JBDSBD01. The sequence continues at coordinate 6,991 of JBDSBD010000407.1, read as the reverse complement.
GAGCTCGGGCGCGACCGAATCGATCAACCTGGCGCTGAAAGGCGCGGCCCAGTTCTACAAGACCCGCGGCAAGCACCTGATCACCCTGAAGACCGAGCACAAGGCGGTACTCGACACGATGCGCGAACTCGAGCGCCAGGGTTTCGAGGTCACTTACCTCGATGTGCAGGAAGATGGCCTGGTCGACCTGAACAAATTGCAGGCCGCGATCCGCGCCGACACGATCCTGGTCTCGGTGCTGTTCGTCAACAACGAGATCGGCGTGATCCAGGACATCGCCGCGATCGGCACGATGTGCCGCGAGCGCGGTGTCATCTTCCACGTCGATGCGGCGCAGGCCACCGGCAAGGTGGAGATCGACCTGGCGAGCCTGCCGGTCGACCTGATGAGCCTGGCCTCGCACAAGACCTATGGTCCCAAGGGCATCGGCGCGCTGTTCGTGCGGCGCAAGCCGCGCGTGCGCATCGAGGCGCAGATGCATGGCGGCGGCCACGAACGCGGCATGCGCTCGGGCACGTTGCCAACCCACCAGATCGTCGGAATGGGCGAGGCCTATGCGATCGCGCAGGCCGAGATGGCGTTCGACAACGAGCGCATCCACATGCTGCATCGCCGGCTGGTGGACGGTTTGTCCGGCATCGAGCAGATTTTCCTCAACGGCCATGCCGAGCAGCGCGTGCCGCACAACGTGAACATGTCGTTCAACTATGTCGAGGGCGAGTCGCTGATCATGGGGATCAAGGGCATTGCGGTGTCGTCGGGATCGGCCTGCACCTCGGCCAGCCTCGAGCCGAGCTATGTGCTGCGGGCGCTGGGGCGCAGCGACGAGCTCGCGCACTCGAGCCTGCGCATGACGATAGGGCGCTTCACGACCGTCGAGGAAATCGACTACGTGGTGACCACCTTGAAGGATCGCGTTGCCAAACTGCGCGAGTTGTCACCGCTGTGGGAGATGTACAAGGACGGCATCGACATCAGCACGATCCAGTGGGCCGCGCACTGAAGCGCTCCGCATCCGACCAGAAATAGCAGGAGAACACAGCCATGGCATACAGCAACAAGGTGGTCGAGCACTACGAGAACCCGCGCAACGTGGGCTCGTTCGACAAGGGCGATGACACGGTGGGCACCGGCATGGTCGGCGCGCCGGCGTGTGGCGACGTGATGAAGCTGCAGATCAAGGTGAACCCGGCCACCGGCCTGATCGAGGACGCCAAGTTCAAGACCTACGGCTGCGGGTCGGCGATCGCGTCGAGCTCGCTCGTGACCGAGTGGATCAAGGGCAAATCGCTCGATGAGGCGCTGACGATCCGCAACACCCACCTCGCCGAGGAACTGGCATTGCCACCGGTGAAGATCCATTGCTCGATCCTCGCCGAGGATGCGATCAAGGCGGCGGTCAACGACTACAAGGCCAAGTCCGGCGCGCATGCCGCCGTGGCCCAGGCCGCCTGACGCCATGGCAGTCACCCTCACCGAAGCGGCGGCGCGCCACGTCGCGCGCTACATCGACAAACGTGGCAAGGGCGTGGGCGTGCGCCTGGGTGTCAAGACCACGGGCTGCTCGGGTCTGGCCTACAAGCTCGAATACGTGGACGAACTGGCCCCCGAGGATGTCGTGTTCGAGGAACACGGCGTGAAGGTACTGGTCGATCCGAAGAGCCTGCCCTTCATCGACGGTACCGAGCTCGACTTCGTGCGCGAAGGCCTGAACGAAGGCTTCAAGTTCCACAACCCGCGCGAGAAGGACCGTTGCGGCTGCGGAGAATCGTTCCGGGTCTAGCGCCGCGCCGAAGCTTTCCTCGCAGCAACACCACCCAGGGCGCGGCACATGCCGCGCCCTTTTGATTCCGGTACCGCGCAGCCTGGTTTGTGAGCCTCTACTTCGTGACGCACCCTGGTGCATCCATCCCGCGCTTCATGAAACTCGATTCCGACGACTTCGAACTCTTCGACACGCCGCGCCGCTTCGGATTGAGCCGCGCCGCGATCGATGCTCGCTGGCGCGCGCTCCAGGCCGAGGTGCATCCGGACCGGTTCGCCGCGCAGGGTGCGGCCGCGCAGCGCGTGGCGATGCAGTGGGCGGTGCGCGTCAACGAGGCGTATCGGCGTTTGAAAGATCCTGTTTGCCGCGCCGCGTACTTGTGCGAGCTGAACGGCGCTGCCGTTGACGCGGAAAGCAACACTGCAATGCCGGTGGGCTTCCTGATGCAGCAGATGGCCTGGCGCGAGGCACTGGCGCAAGCCGATTCTGCGCCGCAGGTGAACGCCCTCGCGGATGAAGTCGCAGCCTATCGCGTCGCGGCACTGGCCGAACTGGAACGCACGCTTGACGAGGCAGGAGACTTTGCGAGCGCGGCCCGCCAAGTGAGGTCGCTCATGTTCGTCGAGCGCTTTGCGCGCGACGTCGATCGGCGCCTCGAAGCGCTGGGACAATAACGCGATGGCTCTTTTGCAGATCTCCGAACCCGGTGGTGCGCCCGATCCGCACCAGCGCCGCCTTGCCATCGGCATCGATCTGGGCACCACCCATTCACTCGTCGCCGCGGTGCGCCATGGCGTGGCCGAATGCCTGCCCGACGAAGCCGGGCGCGTGGTCCTGCCCTCTGCGGTGCGCTACCTGGCGGGCGGCGAGCGTCAGATCGGCCTGTGCGCGCTCGAGCAGGCCGCCGCCGATCCGCGCAACACCATCGTTTCGGTGAAGCGCTTCATGGGACGCGGCCTGGTCGACATCGAAGGACGGGCCCAGCTGCCGTATGAATTTGTCGACGCCCCGGGCATGCTGCAGATCCGCACCGCCCACGGTGTGAAGTCGCCGGTCGAGGTTTCGGCCGAGATTCTGGCGACCTTGCGGCATCGAGCGGAAGACAGCTTTGCCGATGACGTGTTCGGCGCGGTGGTCACGGTGCCCGCTTACTTCGACGACGCGCAGCGTCAGGCCACCAAGGATGCGGCGCAACTTGCCGGGCTGAACGTGCTGCGCCTGATCAGCGAGCCCACCGCGGCGGCCATTGCCTACGGATTGGAAAACGGCGTTGAGGGTCTGTACGCGATCTTCGATCTGGGGGGCGGAACCTTCGACATCTCGCTGCTGCGCCTGTCCGCCGGTGTGTTCGAGGTGGTGGCCAGCGGCGGCGACTCGGCCCTGGGCGGCGACGACTTCGACACGTTGCTGGCGCAGTGGGCGCTCGCGCAAACCGATCTAGAGGCGACCACGCCGCAGGACAAGCGCGCCGTGCTGGTGGCTGCGCGCGCCGCCAAGGAAAAGCTCTCGTCAGGAGAGCACGCCACGCTCGCTGCGCCGTTGTCTGCCGGCGAGTTGTCGGTGCGCGTGGCGCGCGCCGATTTCGACGCCATCACCGCGCCGCTGGTGGCGCGCGCCCTCGCAAGCGTGCGCAAGGTGCTGCGCGACGCAAGGACCGACAAGGCCGAGGTGCAAGGCGTCGTGATGGTGGGCGGGGCGACACGCATGCCGAGCGTGCGCCACGCGGTGCATGAGTTCTTCGGCCGTGCGCCGCTCACCGACCTGAACCCGGACGAGGTCGTCGCGCTCGGCGCCGCGATCCAGGCCCATGCGCTGGCCGGCAATGCCGGCTCGGGCGATCTGCTGCTGCTCGACGTGATCGCGCTGTCACTCGGCCTCGAGACGATGGGCGGCCTGGTCGAGCGCATCATCCCGCGCAACAGCACGATTCCGAGTGCGCGCGCGCAGGACTTCACGACCTTCAAGGACGGGCAGACCGCCATTGCGATCCACGTGGTGCAAGGCGAGCGCGACGTGGTCGGTGACTGCCGCTCGCTGGCACGCTTCGAGTTGCGCGGCATTCCGCCGATGGTGGCGGGCGCCGCGCGCGTGCGCGTCACGTTCGAGGTCGATGCCGATGGCCTGCTCAGTGTGAGCGCGCGCGAGGAAACCTCGGGCGTGCGGGCCTCGATCGCGGTCAAGCCGAGCTATGGCCTCACGGACGACGAGATCGCTCGCATGCTGAGCGAGAGCTTCAGCCGCGCCGGGCAGGACATGACCGAGCGCAGCCTGCGCGAGGCCAGTGTGGAGGCCGAGCGGCTCGTGCTCGCCACCCGCGCGGCCATTGCGGCCGACGGTGACCTGCTGGGGGTGGACGAATTGCAGCGCATCGAAGCCCTGCTCGCTTCCGCCCAGGCCAGCCGTGACGGCACCGATGCTGGCGCGATCAATGCCGCCGTCGAGGCACTCGCCAAGGGCACCGAGGCCTTCGCCGCCGAGCGCATGAACCGTGGCATCCGCCAGGCGCTCGCCGGGCGCCGCATCGACGAAGTCTGAATCCGCCTGCTGCCCATGCCGACCATCAAGATCCTTCCCCATCCGGTCTACTGCCCGCAAGGCACCGACATCGAGGCCAGCCCCGGCACGTCGATCTGCGAGGCGTTGTTGGCTCACCGCATCGAGATCGAACACGCCTGCGAGCTCAGCTGCGCCTGCACCACCTGCCACGTGATCGTGCGCGAGGGTTTCGCCTCGCTGGGCGAAATGGACGAGAGCGAGGAAGACCTGCTCGACCGCGCCTGGGGCCTGGAGCCCCACTCGAGGTTGTCGTGCCAGGCGATCCTGGCGCAGCAAGACGTGACGATCGAGATCCCGAAGTACACGATCAACCCCGCCAAAGAGCAGCACGTACCGCTGCCGGCGCCGGCCGGAAGCTGGCCGGCCGATCCACTCTGCGTTGACGTGCCGGGCACGGACGGCTCGTGTGGCTGGCCGCTTGCGCCGGGGCGCCGCCATCGCAGTTCGGACCGTGTTTGAGATCGATCTCGAACACGCGCTTGAGCAACCTGGCCCCACTGGGCCGCACCGGCTTGGGCTGCGCACCGTTCGCATTGCACGCGTCGGATCGCGCCGCGTCGGCGCGCAATCCGACCCGACCGACGCAGCGGTCACTCCACGGCAACGTGCAGCCAGCGCCGGTGCAAGCCCCGCGCCAGCGCGTCGAGCGCGAACCCGAGCAGGCCGATGACGACGATCGCAGCCATCAGATCCGAATACGCCAGGCGGTCGCGCGAATCGAGGATGAAGTAGCCCAGGCCTTCGGACACGCCGAGCATCTCGGCCGGCACCAGCACGATCCAGCCAATGCCCACCGCGAGCCGGAATCCCGTCAGCATGTGCGCGACGATGCCCGGCAGAACGACCTGCGTGACCAGCTCTCGGCGCGTGGCCGACAGGCTGGCGGACAGGCGCAGCCAGTTCGGGTTGCCGCACTCGGCGCCGGCCGGCCGGCACAATAGACCCATGCTGATCAACTCCGCGGCCTATCAAGACGGCGAAAAGCTCGGCGAGATCGGCCTCGATGAAGTCGGCACCTATGCCGAACGCCCGGGCTGTTTCGTCTGGGTGGCGCTGGGCGATGCGACGCCTGCGGAGCTCGATCAGGTTCGCCAGGTCTTCGGTCTGCACGAGCTGGCGATCGAGGATGCGGTGCACGGCCAGCAACGGCCCAAGCTCGACGAATATGGCGAATCCCTGTTCGTGGTAATGCAGCTGGTCGAGCGCAGCGGAGACGAGCTGAACGTCGGCGAGGTCGCGGTGTTCGTCGGTGCAGACTATGTCGTCTCGGCGCGCCACCACAGCTCCCAGCATTTCCTCGCGGTGCGCGAGCGCTGCGAACGCGAGCCGCACCTCCTCAAGCAGGGGCCGAGTTTCGTGCTGTACGCGCTGATGGATGCGGTGGTGGACCGCTACTTCCCGATCGTCGAGCAACTCGAGGCCGAGCTGGACAGCATCGAGGACCGGATCTTCACCAAGGGCGCGGCACGCATCAACATCGAGAGCCTGTACGCGCTCAAGCGCAAGGTCGGGGTGCTCAAGCACGCGGTGGCGCCGCTGCTCGAGGTGCTGAGCAAGTTGCACGGCGGGCGCACGCCGCGCATCTGCGCCAACACGCAGGAGTACTTTCGCGACGTGGACGACCACCTGCGGCGCATCGAGGCCTCGATCGACTCGATCCGCGACACCATCGGTACGGCGATCGCCGTGAACCTCTCGATGGTGACGATCGAGGAGAGCGAGGTCACGAAGCGGCTCGCTGCCTGGGCCGGCATCTTCGCGGTCGCGACCGCGTTCGCGGGCATCTGGGGGATGAACTTCGACTTCATGCCCGAGCTCAGGTTTCGCTGGGGCTACCCGGCAGCGCTCGGCGTGATTGCCGGTGCCTGCGGCCTGGCCTGGTGGCGCTTCAAGCGCTCGGGCTGGCTGTAGCGATCAAACGGTGGCGCTGCGCCGACCGGATGGCGCAGCATGTGCAGCATGCCGGCCAGCAGGGGCCTCTGGCATCGATCTTCCGCCTGCGGGTCAGTGGGTGGGTGTCGCCGTCCAGGGCTGCGATCTTGGCGGAACGCCTTGCGAGCAGCGATCCGGTCCGCCGCAGTGGGGTGTCAGTGGCCGTTCTGGGGGCGCGCGAGCGTGCGTTTGAGCCAACCGCCGAGCGGGCGCAGCGAGCCGAACAACGAATCGGGGTCCGCCACGTCGCGCGCGACGACGCAACCGCCGGTCTCAAGCTTCTCGAGGAACTGGCGCACGGTCTGGCGCCGGACGCCGCTGGTGCCGACGAGTTGCGCCACGGTCACGTGCCGATGCGACATGTCGCTCAGCATGCGGCGAAAGGCGATGCGATCGAACGGCGGGCGCAACTGTGGCCAGGTGACGAGACGGTACTCTTTCATGACTCCAACGATTCTCTTGTGATGGGCGGCGAATCTGTGTCGCTGCTCGCAAAGGACCGTTGCAGGGTATTCCGTTCGGGCGCTGGCGTGAAGTGGTCGAAGGGTTGAATCGAGGGTAAACCACGATTCGCAACTGGTTACCAATCGTTGATAGGGTGGGTCGTCGGCGGGGAAGAATGGCCCGCCACTACACTTGAGCGATGCACATCCTGGGCATCGAGTCTTCATGTGACGAGACCGGCGTGGCGCTGGTGCGTGCAGCCGCCAGCGGCACGCCGCAATTGCTGGCGCACGC
>JBDSBD010000406.1:0-8806 GCA_039921765.1 Burkholderiaceae bacterium | reverse complement strand
CCATCACCATCAAGGACGGCGCGGTGGTGCAGCGCAGCTTTCCCGACTACCCGATCCTGCGGATGCCGCAGGTGCCGGTGATTGACGTCTCGTTCGTCGAAAGCGATGGGCCGCTCGGTGGACTGGGGGAGGTTGGATTGCCGCCGGTGGCGCCGGCCTTGGTGAATGCGGTGTTTGCGGCGTCGGGGAAGAGGGTCAGGGGGTTGCCGGTAGCGGCGGGGGTGGGCAAGGAGGCGTCGCCGGCGTAGGACCGCCGCCGCGCGTCGCGCATCTGCTGTGACCAACCGTGGATCGGCGCACTGTGAAAGCAAAGCGAATCCCCCTCGAGCCGATCTTTGCGTCCCTGCCACTCCGGCACCGTACGTTTGAGCGCCAAGAAAGACTCCGAACTGTGATGGTGGTGATGCAAATGGCACAGCTCGTGGACGATCACGCATTCAATGCAGCGCCTGGGCGCTTGGCCGGCAGTGTGGGTACCTTGCCCCGTCAGGACACTGCCAGCAGGTTCGACGCCCCGGGCCATCATGGCTCGAGCGCCCCACGGCCCATCAGCGGAGGTCTGCTTTCGCGCGGGCCCCCCGAGACGCACGCGGCCGGCCAACTCCAGGCACGCACGGCCAGCAGCCTTCGCACACGCTGAAGATTCGAGTTGCCGACCCCGCGACGCCGCGGCTCTGTTCGTCGACCACTTGCAAGGCCTTCGCCATGTCCGGGCGTCAAATCCGTTCGGCCCGACTTCGAGCACCAGGCAACGAAGTTCAGAGTGCCGCTTCGATCAACCGCACTTCTTCCTGCAGCGCGGCCGTGTTGCGTTCGCGCATGTGCGCGTGTGCGATGCGCCGCTCGACCGCGATCTGCGCCGGTTGTCCGGCAAGGACGATCACGCGATCGGCGAGGTAGGCGGCTTCTTCGATATCGTGCGTGACGAACAGGACGGCAGGCGCGGTGCACTGCCAGATGCCGAGCAGCTCGTCCTGGAGCTTTTGCCTGGTGAGCGCATCCACCGCACTGAACGGTTCGTCCATCAACAACAGGCGCGGATGCACCGCGAGCGCTCGGGCGATGCCCACGCGTTGCGCCTGCCCGCCCGAGAGCTGAAACGGCCAGCGATCGGCGAGTTCCGCGACCATGGTCAGCGCCAGCGTTTCACGCACGCGGGCGTCGGCAGCCTGCCGATCGAGCTGCAGCCCATGCAGACCGTAGGCCACGTTGGCGCGCACGCGCCGCCAAGGCAGCAGGCGGGTGTCCTGAAAAACGAAGGCGTGTGGCCGACTGGTAACGCTCGCCGGGGCCTGCAGTTGCACCTGCCCGTCGGAGGGTGGCGTCAGCCCGGCGATGCAGCGCAGCAGCGTCGATTTGCCAACGCCCGACCGACCGACGATGGCGATGAATTCACCCGGCTCCACCGTCAGATCGATGCCTTGGAAAACCGGGCGCTCGCTGCCCTTGTAGGCGTAGGCCAGCTGGCGGGTATTCAGGATGGGCGCCATTGGGTCCCCAGCTTTTCGAGCTGCACGAAAACCGTGTCGAACACCGCGTACAGGAGCGAGATGACCAGCATGTACACCGCGACCGTCACGTAGTCGCCCACACCGGCGGCAACGTTCATTTCCTGGCCGATGCCCGGCATGCCGATGAGCTCGGCGGCAATCAATGCCATCAACGCCGAGCCTATGCCGGTGTGGATGCCGGCGAAGATGCCCGGCGCGGCCGAAGGCAGCGTCACATCGATGAAGCGCTTGGCCAGGCTGCTCTGCCCGAAGGCGCGTGCCAGTTCGTAGTACTTCGGATCGACGCCGCGCACGGCAGCGTGCGTCGTGAAATAGTTGACCCAGAACACACCGATCGAGATCACGAAGGCCGCGCCCTCGTGGCTGATCTTGAACCACGCGATGGCGAAGATGACCCAGGCGAGCGGTGGGATCGGGCGAAGTACACGCACCACGAGCCCGAGCAGACGATCGAGCGTGCTGGAAAGTGCGGTCGCCGCGCCGAGCGCGAAGCCCAGCAGCGTGCCCATGAACAAACCCCAACCGTAGTGGGCCAGGCTCGATGTGACGGCCGAGGCGAGGCGCCCGGCCTGCCATTCGGCAAGCAATGCATCGGGGATCGCAAACGGATCGGGGATGGTGCCGTTGCGCCCAAGACCCGATTCCTGCGCGAGCTTCCAGATCACGATGAAAGCCAGCAGTCCGATGGCGCCCAAGAGCGTTCGGCCTGGCGCGCTGTCCGCCAGATCGCCGAGCCACTGGTGGCAGCGGTGTACCTGCAGACGCAGAGCGACAGGGCGCTTGCGACGCTCATGGGCAACGGTAGCCGTGTCCGAAACCAGCGCGGTGGGCGAGATTTCAGTCATGGCCGTGCCCCTTTGAGCTCGTCATAGAAACGCGCGTCAAAGAGCTCGCTCACTTCGAGCTTCCTCTTGAAGACACCCACCGAGGTTTGAAATTCGTAGAGCTTGGCGGCGTCGCGCTGCAGGCGTCGCGGGTCGGCGTCGTACGTCAGGTGGCTTAGCGACGTGAGCACGATGTCCATCGCCAGGCGCCCGCCGCCCACGTGCTTTTGCACCGCCACGGCCGCCGATTTCGGGTCGTCGCGCAGCAGTTGCGTGGCTTGCAGCTGCGCCCGCACCAACTCGCGCACGTACTCCGGGTTGCTTTGAATCAGGCGCTCGCGCACCAGGAGGCCCGCGCCGGGCGAGTTGGGGACGAGATCGACTATCTTCGCGTCGGGCTGACGCGCCATCACGATGTCCATCGCCGGGTCGGGCGAGACGGTGCCGTCCACCGCGCCGGTGAGCAGGGATTGCACCACCTGGTTCTCGCCTTGATAGACGATCTGCACGCTGTCGAGCCCTGCCTTGGTCTGGTCACGCAGCCAGATGCGCAGCGAGGCGGCGGGGCCTGACCCGATGGGGAAGGTGGTGATGACGGGTCTTCGCCCCTTTTCCTTGGTGAAGCGCGCGATCGCCTGGGCCGGTGTGGCGTTCTTGAAGTACGGCGCGAAATTGCCCAGCGCGAGCACGCGGGCATCACCGTACATATTGGCGGCGACGAAGCGCACGTCGGCGCCGGCGGCACGCGCCACCATTGCCGGACCCGCGCCGACATAGGCCACGTCGAGCTGGCCCGAGAGCAATGCCTGGACGATTTCCGGCCCGCTCTGGAACAGCACCAGCCTGGCCTTGGCAAGCGGATTGCGGTCGGTCAGTCCCTCGGCGACCACAAAGGTCTGCGAGTCGGCAATGATCGGCATGTAGCCGATCTGCACCTGGGGCGCCGCGCGCGCAGCCTGCAGTGCGAGGAGCGCCAAGGCGGCGAACGAGATCAAGAATTTGGAGAAGCGAGAGACGTGCATCGTGGATTTCGTGGAGTTCGATGAGGAATCATATATATTCCAATATGATTAATCGCTTTGTTTATATAACCAATATCGTATAAAGAACTTCCGAAAGTGACGGCTCCCGTGGCCGTGGGAGGACAGCTCGGGCTGAAGCCCCGGCGGGGCCAGCTGACGCGCGGGAACCGTGATCGCCGCCGGAACGCAGCTTTGCGATGCGCTTGGCGGCTGTGCGCAACACTTCCCGGCAAGCGCGCCACCTGCCGGCGGGGACCTCAACCGTCGAGCGCCGTCTCGGTCAGGAGATGGATCAGCGCCGCCGCGTCCGCGTCGATCGACGCGCACGGTGTCCGCGTCGGGCGGTAGTGCATCCGGAAGGCAGGCAGTGCCGCGGCCGGCTCGCGCGTGTGCAACCGAGCGGGTGCGGTGCATGCCGCGGTTCGAGCCACTCCGGTGCTTTTAAGTACGGCTTGCACGTCACCACTTTGCGTGCTTCCCCAAGTTGGTGTACTTCAGCTCAGGATTGAGACTTCCAGCTGAGCTGGAGAAACGGCGGCGACGAAAGTGGCCACCGTGTTGCGGGCGAGAAGTCGCGTCCGGCCAGCGCGTATTCACGCGGCCAGTTGTGGTTACTGCAACGGCTCTTCGGACGCGGCGGCCGATAGCGTCGCAAAGGAGGGCTCGTGCCGGGCGAGCCAATGGCGGATGCTCAACGCATCGCGTGCTCGCTGCTCGCCGCCGCGAGCGCCCAGCAGCACGACGATGACGTTGCGGCCCGCTTCTTCCAGCATCATCGTGACGCACACTCCCGCTTCGCGAATGAACCCGGTCTTGGACAACTTGATGTTCCAGCCCGGGCTGCCCACCAGCCGGTTCGTATTGCGAAACACCTGGCCCGCCCCATTGACGTCAACGAGTGCCCGAGATTGGCTCGTGATGTCCGAGATCTCGGGGTAGGTCGATGCCGCGAGCAGCACCTGGGCTAGGTCGGTCGCGTTCGAGCGATTGTTCGGCGACAACCCGGTCGGTTCTTCGATGAATGTGTTGGCGAGACCCAGCGCCAGGATTTTCCTGTTCATGGCCTCCAGAAACGCCGGGTTTCCGCCCTTGAACGTTCGGGCCAAGGCCGCCGTGGCGTGATTGTCGGAAGACATCAGCGCCAGGCGCAACAAGGTGCGACGGGTGAACATGGCGCCGACCGGCACGCCCGAGTGCGTGAACTTGATGATGTCCAGGTCCGCCTCGGCGATGCGGAGGACGTCATACGGATTCAGGTTCGCGTCCAGGATGACCATCGCGGTCAGCAGCTTGGTCAATGACGCAATGGATGCGACTTTGTCGGCGTTCTTGTCGAACAGCACTTCACCCGTCGTGGCGTCCATCACCAGCGCGCGCGGAGACTGCAGATGAAGCCCCTGCGAAGGGTCCGCCGCGAAGGCCGTGACGCCTGCAAAGGCCAGGATGAGCGCAACAGTCGATCGAACAAGTTTCTGGAACATCGCAAGCAGACGGAGTCCTCGGGTGTCGTGACTGGCTTCGGTATGTGCTCGCGGTGTCGTAGCCCCACCGGTGGCACTCCTTCACGAAAACCATCCCATCGAACCCTCGTCGGCCGCTTGCTCACACGCCGTCGCGCTGGTTGCTCGTCTGCAGAAAGGCCCGCAATCGGCAATTCGTGCAGGCGGGTCTCGATCACCCGCCGGCGCAATCGCCCAAGCCGTTGCCGCCAGTCTCATCGCGTATGCGTTGCAGACGAGGGCGAAGGGCGTGGGCGCACGGTACCCAAGGTCGTCGAGGCCGCGCACCGTGCTGTGCTGGTTGGCCCTGAGCGATCACGACCTGCTTCGCGTGTATTGCTCGCGCAGCAGCTTGCGGGAAGGTCTCGTGCGGACTCGATCGGTGGATTCGAACCGTGCAGGCGTGCCTGCAGTGCGGCATACGCACGGCGAGCGCAACTTGGGTCGTCGGCCTCAGGCAGGACGATGGGAGAATGCCGTCTCTACCCTCGCCACAAGACCAAGGACACGATGTCGGACCGAACCGTCGAAGAGCAAGGCTGGCTGCAGGCCGTCGAGAGCGCCACCTTCGGCGTCTGGGATCTGGATCCGCGTCTTGAGATGGTTCACTACCCGCCGCAATGGAAGGCGCGCTTGGGCTTTCCGCGGATCCATGCACCCGACAGCACTGCGTTCTGGCGCTGCCGGGTACACCCCGACGACTTCGATGCCATGCTGGGCGCGTTGCGCGCGCACCTCGACGGCCACTCGTCAAGCTATGAGATGAGGTTCCGGTTGCGCAGCAACGGCTCGGGCTATCGAACGGTGCTGTCGCGCGGTCGAGTCGTGGCGCGTGACCATCGCGGCGACGCGACGCGGATGGTTGGCACGATGGTCGATCTGACCGGCCGACGGACCGCGGCGGCGCCGCACGGTCTTGCCGGTGAAGATCCAGAGCAGGCCATCAGGGTACCGCGGTTGCCGCTCCATGCCGTCCTCGGCGTCGCATGCCTGCACGCCGGAATGGGCAGTTCGGCCGGCGAGCGCTCAGGCGCAGGCAGAGTGGATGCGGCGCGCGACGCGCACAAGCTCATCGGGTCGATCAGCGACCTTCTCGACCGGGCCTTGCTCGAAGGCAGCGCCACGCATTAGGATTCGAGCGGCTCGGGCCAGGATCACAGCCCGAGCGTTCGATACCGGCGCAGGTCGATGCGAATTCGCCCGCGGGAGATCGGCCAGCGCGCGAGATGGCGTTGCCGTCGCCAGGGTCGGCGCCAAGGGGGTTGAGACGACGGCTGCATCGACTGCAGAATGAGCCATCCGTACGGTTTCGGAGGCACGCAATGTCCGGACTCTCTCGACGCGGTGTGCTCGCCGGCGCGCTGGCGGTCGGCTCATCCGCATGGTCGCCCGGCGCCTTCGCGCAGAGCGGCGCGCCCTCCAGTCGCATGCAGTCCTGGCCACTGATGGCGCCGCAGCGCACCGGCATTCACGATCTCGCACCGGCGCCCGACGGTGGCGTGTGGTTCACTGCGCAGCGCAGCGGGCATCTGGGCTGGTTCAACCCGAAGAACGGACAGACCGAGTTGATCGCGCTCGGCAGCGGCTCGTCGCCGCACGGCGTGATCCAGGGCCCGGATGGCGCGGCCTGGATCACCGACAGCGGCCTGGGCGCCATCGTGCGGGTGAGCTGGCCGCAGCGCGAGCTGCGCCGGTTCGCGTTGCCCCAGGGCACTCCGTATGCGAACCTCAACACCAGCGCCTTCGATGGCGACGGTGACCTGTGGTTCACCGGCCAGAGTGGCGTGATCGGCAAGGTCGCCGTCGGGACCGGCACGGTCAGCGTCCGCGATGCGCCCGGTGGGCGTGGTCCCTACGGAATCTGCAGCACGCCGCGCGGCGAGGTCTGGTGGTGCTCGCTCGCGGGCTCCTTCATCGCCCGCATTGACCGCCGGACCGGCGACTCGATGGTTGTGCAGCCGCCAACGAGCGGCCAGGGGGCGCGCCGTGTCTGGAGTGACAGCGCCGGGCGCATCTGGGTCAGCGAGTGGAACTCGGGCCAGTTGTCGGTGCACGATCCGGCCAACGGCCGCTGGCGCGCCTGGAAGCCACCCGGCGACAGTCCGCGCTGCTACGCGGTCTACGTCGACGAGCGCGACATCGTCTGGGTGGCAGAGTGGAGCGGCAACGCGGTGTTCAGCTTCGACCCGGTGCGCGAGCAGTTCCATCGGTTTGACTTCCCGCGCGCGGGTGTCGGCATCCGCCAGATCCTCGGTCGCAAAGGCGAAGTCTGGCTCCCCGAGAGCGGCACCGAGCACATCACGGTGATTCGAACCGGTTGAGTTGCCGCCGCGCCTGACCTGAACGCCGGGACGGCCGCCCTCTCGGGGATGCGGCCGGGCGCGCCGGGCGCCGCTCGGGTCGCCACCATCGAATGGGTCGAGGGCGCGTCGCGGCGGCCGCCAAGATCCCATAAGGTTCATATTGAATATTGCATTTAGTGGCCCATCCGGCTATGCTTAAGATGCATTTCAAGTGCTTCTTATCGACACCGAGGCCTGTCCCATGCTTGTCCGATCCCTGAGCGCGCAAACGCTCCATTCGCGAAGACTCCTGCTGGCGCGTTCCAGGCCGGGGGTGGTCGCGTCGGGCGGTGGAGCTCGGCGTTGAAGCGCCACCCCGCGCTTCAAGATCTGTCCCGCGAGCACCACACCGCCCTGGTGCTTGCCCGGCGCATCGGCGCGTGCGTCGACGCTGCCGATGCGTCCGCACGGACAGCGATGTGCGCGCAGGTCGCCGCCCACTTTGCGGCCGAGATGGCGCCGCACTTTCGCATCGAGGAAACCACTCTGGTGCCCCTGCTGCGCGCCGACCATGACGCCGCGGCCGCGAGAATCCTCGCCGATCACGCGATGTTGCGAGCACTCGCTTCTCGGATTGCCGGCGCCGATACAGACGCTCTGCAGTCGTTTGGTACGGTACTTGCCGAGCATGTGCGCTTCGAGGAGCGCAGCCTCTTTCCCCTGCTGGAGAGCTTGTTCGCACCTGGCGGGCAGGCGGCTCCGGTTTTCGCCACCTCCTGAAACCACCCTTCAAGAAACTCCACCATGAGCACCACCACCCTGCATGTTCACACCTCCCCCGATGCGATCTATCCGTTCGACGCGCGCGGCGTGGCCAAGCGTTTTCGCCATGCCGCGATCTTCGGCGCGTTCGATGCGTTGACGCCCGGCGAGACCATGCGTTTCGTGAACGACCACGACCCGCTGCCCTTGCTGCAGCAACTGCAGTCGCGCTATGGCGATGCGGTGCGTATCGAATACCGCCAGCGCGACCCGGGCGCGATCATGATCGATTTCGTGAGGCAATGAGCGTCGTGCCGGGCCGCATCGAGCAAGCCGGCGTGGCGCTGGCGGAGCGGGGCGCGCACACGTTGGGCGAAGGCGCTTTCGTGACCGATCTTCAGGTCCCGGCCTTCTTCGACAGCGTGCCGCGCATCCGGCTGCGCGATCCGCTGGCGCAACTGCTGGGCGCAGCCGGCGGCGGCGTGCTCGAGTACGGCTACGCCGACGCGGTGCGCCTGGCCGGGCACTCATGCCCGACCGTCGCGAGCGCCTACTGGCTGGGCGTTCGCGCTCTGACTGCGCTGTATCCCGAGGCCCTGCCGGTGCGAGGGCAAATTCGCGTCGAACTGCGCGAATCCGTCGAGACAGGCACCATCGGAGTCGTGGCCAATGTATTGAGTTTATTGACAGGAGCGGCGTCCGTCGGCGGGTTCAAGGGCCTGGGCGGACAGTACGTGCGTCGCGATCTGCTGCGCTTCGACGCACCGATCGAGACCGACCTGCGTTTCACCCGCACCGACACCGGCGCGGCCATCAACGCCCAGGCCCATCCACAGCGGGTGGCGGGCAACCCGCGCACGATGCCGCTGCTGCAGCGCTGCGTCGCCGGCCAGGCCAGCGCCGCGG
>JBDSBD010000405.1:0-3900 GCA_039921765.1 Burkholderiaceae bacterium | reverse complement strand
GCTGTTCGCGTGGGCCGCGCTTGCCGACGCCCTGACGCGCCTGGTGCCCGGCCGGGGCTGGCAGGCGGCGGCGCACGGGCTGGTGCTGGTGGCGCTCGCGTTCTTGCTCGCCGGTGGCGCGCTCGATGCACTGTCGCTGCTGAAGGAGTACGCCAACCGGCGCGATGTTTTCCAGGCCGCGCTCTGGCGCCACCTGCAGATCGTCGGCACCACGCTGGCCGCGGCGCTGCTGATCGGCTTGCCGTTGGGAGCGGCCGCTGCGCAGAGCGAGCGCCTGGCGCGACCGCTGTTTGCATGGCTCAACCTGATCCAGACGGTGCCGTCGATCGCGCTCTTCGGGCTGCTGATCGGGCCCCTGGCGTGGCTGGGCCAGGCCTGGCCGGGCTGGGGCCTGCAGGGCATCGGCCTGCTTCCGGCGGTGATCGCGCTGACACTGTATTCGCTGTTGCCGATCGTGCACGGCGTGGTCGCCGCGCTGCGGCAAGTCCCGTCCGCGGCGCGCGAGGCCGCGGTGGGCATGGGCATGAGCCCGCGCCAGCGCCTGTGGCAGGTCGAGCTGCCGCTGGCGCTGCCGGTGCTGCTCTCGGCGCTGCGCCTGACGACGGTTCAGGTGGTGGGACTCGCGGTGGTGGCGGCGCTCATCGGCGCCGGTGGGCTGGGCGCGATCATCTTCCAGGGCCTGCTCGGCAGCGCGCTCGACATGGTGCTGCTCGGGGTGCTGCCGGTCCTGATGCTGGCGCTGCTGATCGACGCCGGATTCAGGCTCTTGACTCTCACCATCTCACGCGCGCCATCGTGATCGAGCTGCGCCAGGTCTGCAAGAAATTCGGCGCCACGCGCGCCGTCGACGATGTGTCGCTGCGCATCGAGCCGGGCAGCATCACGGCGCTGATCGGCGTGTCGGGTTCGGGCAAGTCGACGCTGCTGCGCATGATCAACCGCCTCGTCGAATGCGACAGCGGCCAGATCCTGCTGGAGGGCCTCGACATCCGCAGCATCGCGCCCGAGGCGCTGCGCCGCCGCATGGGCTACGTCATCCAGTCCACGGGACTGTTCCCGCACTGGACGGTGGCGCGCAACGTCGCCACCGTGCCGGTGTTGCTGGGCTGGCCGGCAGCGCAGGTGGCGGCCCGGGTCGACGAACTGTTGACCCTGCTCGGCCTGGACCCGGCCGCCTACCGCGACCGCTATCCGCACCAGCTGTCGGGGGGCCAGCAGCAACGCGTGGGCGTTGCGCGGGCGCTCGCGGCGCGGCCGGCGGTGCTGCTGATGGACGAACCCTTCGGCGCGCTCGATCCGCTCACCCGTGAGACGCTTCAGCGGGAGCTGTTGCGAATCCAGCGCGCGCTGGGCAGCACGATCGTGCTCGTGACGCACGACATCGAAGAGGCACTGCGCCTGGGCCAGCACTGGGTGCTGCTCGACCATGGCCGCATCGAGCAGGCGGGCGCGCCCGCCGACCTGCTGGCGCGGCCGGCAAGCACGTTCGTCAGCGACTTTCTCGGCCGCGCGACGCTCGGCCAGCGCCTGCTCGCGCTGCGCAGCGTGGCCGACATCGTGCGCGCCGGCGAGCTTGCCGAAGGCGTGCCGTTGCGGCCGGACCAGACCCTGCTGGAGGCGCTGGACGAATTCCTCACGCGCCGCGTCGAGCGCTTGCCGGTGGCCGACGCGCAGGCCACGCCGCTCGGGACCATCCACTTCACCGACCTGCTTCAGGACCCGCGATGACGACGGCGGCGCAGGTGCCAACCGCCGGCCCGACGGCGTGGCTGCGCGATGCGCTGCCGTGGGCGCTGGCCGGCTTGCTGCTGCTGGCGGCCGGCATGCCGCTGCTCGAACCCGCGTTTGCCGCACTCTTCCCGACCCTGGACCGGCCGATGTACCGGCAGGAATCGTTCCTCGCGTTGCTCGGCGCGCACGTGGTGCTGGTGGCCGCGTCCAGCGGCGCGGCGATCCTGATCGGGGTCGTGGCCGGTTGGTTCGTCACCCGCCCCGCGGGGGTGGAGTTCCGCCCGCTGGTCGAGGCGGCGCTCGCGATCAGCCAGACCGTACCGCCGGTGGCGGTGCTGGCGGTCGCCGCGCCGCTGATCGGCTTTGGCGAGTGGCCGGCGCTGATCGCGCTTGCGCTGTACGGCCTGCTGCCGATCCTGCGCGGCACCATCGCCGGCATCGAGTCGGTGCCGCTGTCGGTGCTCGATGCTGCGCGCGGCGTCGGGCTCGGGAACTGGCAGCGGCTGGTTCATGCGGAGCTGCCGCTCGCGGTGCCGGTGCTGCTCGCCGGCGTGCGCACATCGGTGATGATCAACATCGGTACCGCGGCCATCGCGTCCACCGTCGGCGCACGCACGCTGGGCTCGCCGATCATCATCGGCCTGTCGGGCTTCAACACCGCCTACGTGCTGCAAGGCGCGCTCGTGCTCGCGGCACTCGCGATCGTCGTCGACATGGGATTCGACCGCCTGGACCGGCGGCTGCAGCGCTGGCGGCTGGGGTCCTGAGTCGCCGCAAGCTTGCGCCGATGCCATGGCGCAGCGCAGGCGGCTCATACTCAGGCCTTCGCTGCACCGCGGCGCAGCGGCTTTGCTGCCTGAGGCCGCGGCGGTCGCAACTGCGGCGGCGCCTCGCTCGCGCGCCCGGCCGATCGACAGCCGGGGCGCGATTCGCCATGATGGGCGCGCGGCCGATCCGTTGCGCCACACCGAAGGATCTCGCCATGCCTCAAGAAACTCTCGACGCAATCGTCATCGGCGCTGGCCAGGCCGGGCCCGCCCTGGCCGCACGCTGCAGCAAGGAGGGGCTGCGCACGGCGCTGATCGAGCGCCACCATTTCGGCGGCACCTGCGTCAACGTCGGTTGCGTTCCGACGAAGACGCTGGTCGCCAGTGCGCGCGCCATCCGCCAGGCGCAGCGGGGCGATGAATACGGCTTCGAGACCGGCACGCTGCGTGTCGACATGGCGCGCATCAAGCAGCGCAAGGACGCCATCGTGATGCACTCGCGCCAGGGCGTCGAGTCCTGGATGCGGGGCCTGGCCCGCACCGAGGTCATCGTCGGCGAGGCTCGCTTCGTCGCGCCGGCGACGATCGAGGTCAACGGCCGCCGCATGCATGCGCCGCGCATCTTCATCAACGTCGGCGCCCGCTCGGTGCGGCCGGACCTGGCGGGCATCGACACCGTAGCGACGCTGGACCACGCTTCGATCATGGAACTGACGACGGTGCCAGAGCATCTGGTGATCGTCGGCGGCAGCTACATCGGCCTGGAGTTCGCGCAGATGATGCGCCGTTTCGGCGCCGAAGTGACGGTGGCCGAGCGCGCCGAGCGCCTGCTGCCGCGCGAGGACGCCGACGTATCGGACGGCATCCGCGAGATCCTCGAAGCCGAGGGCGTGCGCTTCCAGATGGGCGCCGAGTGCCTGTCGCTTGCGCCCGCGGGATCGCGCATCACGGTCGGCGCGGCCTTCGCAGAGGGTGCGCCCGACATCGAGGGCAGCCATGTCCTGCTGGCCGTCGGGCGGCGGCCCAATACCGACGGCCTCGGCCTCGAGCTTGCGTGCATCAGCACCGACGAGCGCGACTACATCGAGGTCGACGACCAATGCCGCACCAGCGCGGAAGGGGTCTGGGCGGTGGGCGACTGCAATGGACGCGGTGCCTTCACGCACACGTCGTGGAACGACCACGAGATCGTGGCGGCCAACCTGTTCGACAACGACCCGCGCCGCATTTCCGACCGCATCGCGTGTTACGCGCTGTTCATCGACCCGGCGCTCGGTCGCGTCGGCATGACCGAGGCGCAGGCGCGCGCGAGCGGCCGCAAGCTGCTGCACGCCAATATGCCGATGCAACGCGTCGGTCGGGCGCGCGAAGCCGGCGAGACCCAGGGCTTCATGAAGGTGCT
>JBDSBD010000404.1:0-9648 GCA_039921765.1 Burkholderiaceae bacterium | reverse complement strand
ACCCGCCCGATTGATCGGGCCACCGCCGGGCGCCCCGACCGGCAGGTAGCGGCGCGCCAGCCACAGCGCCAGTAGACAGAACGGCACGACGATGAAGAAGATCGAGCGCCAGCCGAACCACTCGACCAGCACACCGCCCACCGTCGGCCCGAGGGCCGGCGCCAGCACCACACCGAAGCCGAACACGCCCATCGCCTTGCCCTGCTCGCCGGCACCGAACGCACGCATCACGATGATCGCGGGAATAGGCTGCAGCACACCGGCCGCCAGCCCCTGGGCCACACGCATCGTGAGCACCAGCTCGAACCACTGCGACAGGCCACCGACGATGCCGCCGGCCAGCAGCAGCAGCACCGCGCCGAGGTAGGTGTGGCGGTAGCCGTAGCGTTCGAGCAGCCACGGCGTCGTGAGCATCGACAGGGTCATCGCCGCCATGAACGCCGCGGAGAGCCACTGTGCCCGCTCCTGGCCGAGCTTGAACACCTCGCTCATCTCGGGCACCGCGACGTTGATGATGGTCGAGGCCATGATCGACGCCATCGTGCCCACCATCACCGTCAGCAGGACGAGCCAGCGGTAGTTGCGGCCGAAGCGATGCGCCAGGGCGTCGCGGGAATTGAGGAGGGGTTCGGTCATGGTGGCGGGCGCTGCGCCGGCCGGGCATTGTGCCGCAGCCGTCGCCCACCCGCGCTGCGGCGGGCGCGCCGGCCGGCGCTCACACCGCCCCGTGCGGAAACGCCACGAGAGTCCCGCTCGGGGTTCCCGTGGTGCAACCGCTCGGCTCAGATCTCTTCGTACAGCGGCAAGGTCAGGAACTCGGCGAACTCATCCTGCGTGCTCATCTGCGTGAAGATCTCGGCGGCGCGGTCGAATTTGCCGTCGAAGCCACCGGCCTTGATCTTCGCCAGCTCTTCGGGCACGAAGCCCTTGACGAGTTCAGCCGTGACCTTGCGGCCATCGTCAAGCACGCCCTTCGGGCTGCGGATCCATTGCCACACCTGGCTGCGGCTGATCTCGGCGGTGGCCGCGTCTTCCATCAGATCGTGGATCGGCACGCAGCCGTTGCCGGCGAGCCAGGCACCGAGGTAGTGGATGCCGACGTTGATGTTCATGCGCAGGCCGGCCTCGGTGACCGGCGCCTCGGGCTGGAAGTTCAGCAGGTCCGCCGCGGTCACATTGACCTCGGGCTTCTGCTTTTCGAACTGATTCGGCTTGTCGCCCAGCACCGCAACGAATTCCTTCATGCTGGCCTCGACCAGCCCCGGGTGCGCGACCCAGCCGCCGTCGTAGCCGTCGGTCGCGTCGCGGCGCTTGTCGCTGATGATGCCGGCCATCGCGGCCTCGTTCCTGGCCGGGTCGTTCTTGATCGGGATCAGCGCGCTCATGCCACCGATCGCCGGTGCGCCGCGCTGGTGGCAGGTCTTGAGCAGCAACAGCGCGTAGGCCCGCATGAAGGGCGCGGTCATCGTCACCTTGGCGCGGTCGGCGAGGCAGAAGTCGGCGTCGAGCTTGAACTTCTTGATGCAGCTGAAGATGTAGTCCCAGCGCCCGGCGTTCAGACCGGCGCTGTGATCGCGCAGCTCGTACAGGATCTCGTCCATCTCGAACGCGGCGAGGATGGTCTCGATCAGCACCGTCGCCTTGATCGTGCCCTGCGCCAGCCCGAGCTCGTTTTGCGTCATCACGAACACGTCGTTCCACAGCCGCGCCTCGAGGTGGCTCTCGAGCTTGGGCAGGTAGAAGTACGGGCCGGCGCCGCGCGCGAGCTGCTCCTTCGCGTTGTGGAAGGTGAACAGCGCAAAGTCGAAGAGGCCGCCGGACACCCGCTGACCATCGACCAGCACATGCTTCTCGTCGAGGTGCCAGCCGCGTGGTCGCACCTGCAGCGTGGCAATCCTGTCGTTCAGCTTGTAGGTCTTCTTGCCCGCGGGGCTGTCCTGCTCGTGCACGAGCGTGCGGCGGATCGCCTGGCTCAGGTTGACCTGGCCCTGCACCTGGTTGGCCCACGACGGCGAGTTGCTGTCCTCGAAGTCGGTCATGTAGCTGTCGGCGCCCGAGTTGAACGCGTTGATGACCATCTTGGCCTCGACCGGACCGGTGATCTCGACGCGCCGGCAATTCAGGGCCTTGGGGATGGCCGCGATCTTCCAGTGGCCTTCGCGCACGGCCTTTGTCTCGGCGAGAAAGTCGGGGCGCTCGCCGGCGTCGAGCCGCTGGGCGCGCGCGACGCGCGCGGCGAGCAGTTGCTGGCGCCGGGGATCGAAGGCCCGGTGCAGCTTGGCGACGAGTTCGAGCGCCGGCAAGGTCAGCACGGTTTCGAAGCCGGGCAGGATGGGGGCGTTGATCTGCATGCCCTTCGGCAGGGTGATGTTCATGTTGGCTCCTTGAAGCAATTGAAAGGGGGCGGCAACGCGCGCACGCCCATGCTGATACTCTATTCGATACTGCCAGAGAGAGTAAGTACACTGAATGTCATTGATTCATGACCGGAGCACATGGAATCATGAGCAAGTTCAAGCAAATCGAATCCTTTGCGTCGGTCGCGGCCAGGGGCAGCTTGACGGCCGCAGCGAACGCCGAGGGCGTGGCGCCCGCCGTCATCGGCCGGCGCATCGACGCGCTCGAGGAGCGCCTGGGCGTGAAGCTGATGCTGCGCACCACACGGCGCATCACGCTCACCCACGAAGGCAGCTCGTTCCTCGAAGATTGTCAGCGCTTGCTTTCAGATCTGGCCAGTGCAGAAGCCAGTGTGAGCGCCGGTGGCGTGAAGGCGCGCGGGCATTTGCGGATCACCGCCCCGGCCGGTTTCGGGCGCCGCCACGTGGCCCCGCTGGTGCCGCGTTTCCTGGCGCTGCACCCGGATGTCAGCGTGTCGTTGAACCTGAGCGACAGGGTCGTGGACATCGTCAACGAAGGCTACGACTGCTCGGTTCGGGTCGGTGACATGCCCGACAGCAGCCTGGTCGGCGTGCGCCTGGCCGACAACCGCCGCCTGTGCGTGGCCGCACCCGCCTACCTGAAGCGCGCCGGAACGCCGCAGCACCCGAGCGATCTGGCGCGCCACGAATGCCTGGCGCTCTCGAGCGACGCCAGCCAGACGCGTGGCTGGGCCTTCACGGTGGCCGGCGCCACCGTGCACCTGCGCCCGGCCGGCCTGCTCGATTGCAGCGACGGCCAGGTGCTGCACGACTGGTGCAGTGCCGGCCTGGGGCTGGCGTGGCGCTCGACCTGGGAGGTCGAACACCAGGTGCGCGCCGGCACGCTGGTCAGCGTGCTCGACGATTTTGCGGCCGCGCCCAACGGCATCTTTGCGGTGTTCCCGCATGCCCGCCATCTGGCCTTGCGGGTGCGCCTGTGGGTCGACTTCCTGAAACACAGCTACGCCGATCCGGCGTACTGGCAGCGCGCGCTGCCCGCCGACCCCGCCTGAGCGCCTGGCGCGTCAGGCCGGACCGAAACGCCTGTGACGACTGCGCAGGGCCGGCCTGAGAACGAGCCGACTTCGCTGCGCAGCTTCGCAGCCGCCTCGCTGCGTCGGCTCAGCTCCCGCCTTGCTTGGGGCGCTTGCCGGGGTTCTTCTTGCGCGTGTTCTTGCCGCGCTCCTTGCTGCTCTTCTGACCCGTGGGCTTGGTCTGCGGAATGCTGCGGGCCGGGGGCTTGGTCCCGGTATCGGTCTTGTCGGTCATCAATGACTCCTGGAAATATCAGCTCGCCGGTTCACGGAACCAACGTCGTCGGGGGGCCCGATTCTCGGGTGATCTTCTTGCTTTGCAGCCCTTGGGCCGGCGACAGGATACGCGAGATGGTGCCACGGCCGCGACCGCGACCGCGTCAAATCAGCATCGCGAGCTCGCGGTACGCGGCGCGCGCAACTTCGGCCGTGACGAGCCTGAGCGGCGCGCCGATCGCCGGGGCCAGCCGGCGACGGTCGAACCGGTCGCTGTGGTGCAGCGCGCCGGGTCACCCCCGGCTCGCACGCCACATGGTGGCCGGCGCAGCCCGCACCGCGGGCCCTTCGGGCGGCGGCCGGCCGCCGCTCACTTGCTCAGGCATTCCTTCATGAAGGCCTTGCGCTCATCACCCTTCTTGCCCGCAGCGTCGACGTTGCAGGTCTTCATCTTGGTCTGCTGCGTCACCTTCTTGGCCGACAGGCATTCCTTCATGAAGGCCTTGCGTTCGTCGCCCTTCTTGCCGGTGGCCTCGGTGTTGCAGGTGGCCATCTTGGTTTGCTGCGCACCCATCGGCTTCGATGCGGCAGCGTCGGCCGCGTGAGACGCGGTGGCGAACGCGAAGCAGGACAGGGCCAGAGCGGTCATCAGATGTTTCATGCGGACTCCTTCAAGGGTTGTGTGGCCGCGGCGTGATTGCCGGCCTTGATTCGAACATGCGTGGCGCAAAGCCAGCTAGGCATGAACGCCGCGGGCGCCCCGGCGGTGGACAACCCCTCAAAGAATGCGTCGCGGATGCGCCAGGGTTTCGTGCGCTGCATGCAGACGGCGCACCAGCACGCGGATGAAGGCCGTGTCGAACAGGTGCCGGCAGTTCGGACTGACCTGCACCAGGGTCTCGGGCGTGAACGAGATGGTCGTTGCCGACTCGGTCACGATCACGTCGGTGCTGTGGCGCTTCAGATCGGGGCTGGGCGCGAGATAGGCCATCTCGCCGACGGAGGTGCCGGCACCGAGCTGGGCCACCTTCTTGCCGTCGCGGAACACCTCGACCTCACCTTGCGCGAGGATATGAAAGCTGTTGCCTTCCTCGCCCTTGCGGTACAGCGCGTGGCCAAAATGGAAGCGCTGCCATTTGGCCCGGTGCACCACCTCCCACAGCTCGACATCGCCGAAACCCGAGAAGAAGTCCAGCGTGCGCAACAGATTGAAACGCTCGGAGTCGAGCACGCCCTGGAGCTGGCCGCGCGGTACCTGCTGGTCGGTGATGAGGGCCGAGAGCGCCTGGGCAAATTCGTCCCAGTGGGCGTAGCGCTGGCCCGGGTCCTTGGCGAGCGCGCGCTGCACGACCGCGTCGAGGGCAGGGCTCACCCCCGCGCGCAAGGCGCCCAGCGGGCCGGGCGTCTCGTGGTAGATCTGCTGCATCATTGCCGACTGCACCTGGGCGTCGAACGGCGGGCGTCCGGCGATCAGGTGGTAGAGCACCGCGCCGAGGGCATAGATGTCGGCGCGGCAATCGAGCGTGCCGCCGTCGAGCTGCTCGGGTGACATGTAGGCAAGCGAGCCGACGCGGTAGATCTGGGTCACGTCGGACCCGAGATTGAGCACGCTGCCGAAGTCGCTGATCTTCACGTCGGTGACGGTACCGCCGTTGAGCACCGCGAGCAGGTTGGCAGGCTTCACATCACGATGAATCAGTCCCTGGCGATACACATAGTCGAGCGCCATCGCGCACTTGAAGCCGATTTCGACAATGAGCTCGAGCGCCAGCAGCTGGTCGGCGCGGCAATACGGCCGCAACGTGCTGCCGGGCACGTACTCCATCACCAGGTAGGGCGCGACCGGATCGGGCACGGCGTCGAAGATCTGCACCACGTTCGGGTGATTGAGCCGCCCGACCAGCGCCGCTTCCGCGGCGTAGAAGCGTTCGGAGTAGCGTCCGCCCATCGGGTCGCCCGCAGCAGCGGGACGCACCCGCTTGATCGCCACGTCGCGACCGTTGAAGTCGTCGCGGCACAGGAACACCTCGGCCGTTGCGCCGTCGCCGAGACGTCTGAGCACGCGGTACTTGCCGATCTGCGCCGGCAGACCGGCCGGCTCCGGCATCGGTGCGAGGGGGGCGTTGAGTGTGGACGGCATGGCTGAAGGCGCGGGCGCGGGACGCAGGCCGCCATCTTCGCATCACGCAGGCCACCATGCGGCCCGGCCGCGGAGTGAGCACTGCAAATGAGCGCCGATCGTGAACCCGTCACGGCCCCTGCACTGCGCGCCCGCCGCCGAGCGCCCCCGTAGAATCCAGCCCATGATCCAAGCCAAACACGAGCTGCTGGCTGCGCTGGGCGCGGCGGTCGCCGAGGTCGGGCCGGGCGCTGCTCTCGTTCCTGTGTTCGAGTCACCCAAACAGGCCGCGCATGGCGATCTGGCCTGCACCGCAGCCATGCCGCTGGCGAAAGCCTTGAAGAGGAATCCGCGCGAGGTCGCGGCCGCGCTCGTGCAGGCCCTGCAGCGCCAAGGCGCGGTGCAGCGCTGGGTCGAATCGCTCGAGATCGCCGGGCCCGGGTTCATCAACCTGCGCCTCAAGGCCGGCGCCAAGCAGGCCGTGGTGGCCGAAGTGCTGGCCGCAGGCGCCGGCTTCGGGCGCCAGCCGGCGCGGCCGGACAAGGTGCTGGTGGAGTTCGTGTCGGCCAACCCGACCGGACCGCTGCACCTGGGCCACGCGCGCCAGGCCGCGCTCGGCGACGCGATCTGCAACTTGTTCGAAACCCAGGGCTGGCAGGTCACGCGCGAGTTCTATTACAACGACGCGGGGGTGCAGATCGCCACGCTCGCGGCTTCGGTGCAGGCGCGCCTGCGCGGCCTCAAGCCGGGCGATGCGCAATGGCCTGAGGCCGCCTACAACGGCGACTACATTGCCGATATCGCGGCGGACTTCCTCGCCAGGAAGACCGTGCAGGCTGACGACCGCCGCTTCACCGCATCGGGCGACGCCACCGATCTGACCGCCATCCGCCAGTTCGCGGTGGCCTATCTGCGCCATGAACAAGACCTCGACCTGCAGGCCTTCGGGGTGCGCTTCGACCACTACTTTCTCGAGTCGGGCCTGTACGCGAGCGGCCGCGTCGACGCCACCGTGCAGCGCCTGATCGCCTCGGGCCAGACCTTCGAAGAAGGCGGCGCGCTGTGGCTGCGCACCACCGCGTACGGCGACGACAAGGACCGCGTGATGCGCAAGTCGGCGCCGGCGGGCGCAAGCGCCGACGCAGCCTCGTCGCCGGCCGCGCAGGGGGCCGCGGCCGGGGCGGCCCAGTACACCTACTTTGTTCCCGACGTGGCTTACCACGTCAACAAGTTCGAACGCGGTTTCACCAAGGCCATCAACATCCAGGGCGGCGACCACCACGGCACGATCGCACGCGTGCGCGCCGGCTTGCAGGCGCTCGGCGTGGGCATCCCGGCGGGCTACCCCGACTACATCCTGCACAAGATGGTGACGGTGATGAAGGGCGGCGAGGAGGTCAAGATCTCCAAGCGCGCTGGCAGCTACGTGACCCTGCGCGACCTGATCGACTGGACCAGCAGGGACGCGGTGCGCTTCTTTCTGCTCAGCCGCAAGGCCGACAGCGAGTTCACCTTCGATGTCGATCTGGCGCTGAAGCAAAACGACGAGAACCCGGTGTTCTACGTGCAGTACGCGCATGCGCGCATCTGTTCGGTGATCCGGCAGTTCGGCGACACCGGTGTGGCCGTCGCGGCCGCTCTGACCGACGACCTGACCGAATGGCTGGCGGGCGCCGACCTGAGCCGCCTGACCGCGCCGAGCGAAGCCGCGCTGATGTTGCGGCTCGCCGAGTTTCCCGAGCTGCTGGCCAACGCGGCCACCGACCTGGCGCCGCACGATCTGACCTTCTACCTGCGCGGCGTGGCCGGTGCGTTCCACAGCTACTATGCCGCCGAACGTTTCCTTGTCGAGGACACCGAGCTGGCACGTGCCCGGCTTGCGCTGCTCGTCGCCACCCGGCAGGTCATCCGCAACGCGCTCACCGTGCTCGGCGTGAGCGCACCCAACCACATGGCGCGGGACGCCACCGCCTCCACGGAGTCTGCACAGGCATGAACGAACTTGAAGAAACGCGATTCATCCGCCCCGCGGAAACGGCTCAACGCGGCCGAAGTGCCCAGGGAAAGCACGGCCGCTTCTCAGGGCAACACGGCGGCTTCGCCGTGGGCCTCGTCGTCGGCCTGCTGGTCGGGCTGGCGCTGGCCCTGGGCGTGGCGCTGTATGTCACCAAGGTGCCGATCCCGTTCATGAACAAGGTGCCGCAGCGCAGCGCCGGTCAGGACGCGGCCGAAGCCGAGAAGAACAAGAACTGGGATCCGAATGCGCCGCTGGCCGGCAAGAGCGCGGCCCCGCCGGCGGCCAGCGCCAGCGGCGTGGTCGCTCCGGCCGTTCCGCCCACATTGCCGCCGCCGGTCACCACGGCGCCGACCACCGACCCGAACGCGGCGGGTGGGCGCGACCCGGCGGCGATCCTGGCAGACCGGCCCGCGGCCGCGCCGCCCCGGACGCGCCCATCGACCAGCACCGCTTCGGGCACCGACCCGTTCACCTACCTCGTGCAGGCCGGCGCCTACAGCCGGGCCGAAGACGCCGAGCAACAACGCGCCCGACTCGCCCTGATCGGCCTCACGGCCAAGGTGAGCGAACGCGAGCAGGCGGGGCGCACCATGTACCGGGTGAGGGTGGGCCCGTTCGACAAGAAGGACGACGCCGACGCCGTGAAGGAAAGACTTGCCGGCTCGGGGGTCGAAGCGGCGCTGGTGCGCGTGCAGCGCTGAACCATGAAGCCCATGCAACGTCGCGAAGCTTCCAGGTACCTGATCGGTGCCGCACTGGCCGGCAGCGCCTCACTGGCTGCGCTCGCGCTGCGCCCGGCGCGCGCGCAGGGTGGCCCGGTCGCCGACACCAACTACCTGCGCCTGGCCCGACCGGTCGCGACCGCGGCGCCCGCGGGGCACATCGAGGTCATCGAGTTCTTCTGGTACGGCTGCCCGCACTGCAATGCATTCGAGCCGGCGCTCGAAGCCTGGGTACGGCGCCTGCCCAAGGACATCGTGTTTCGACGCGTGCCGGTGGCATTCAACAGCGCCGCCGCACCCCACCAGCGCATCTTCTACGCACTCGAGAGCCTGGGGCTCGTCGCCACGCTGCACCGCAAGGTGTTCGATGCCATTCACCAGGACCACCTGCGCCTGGACCAGTTGCCGCAGATCACCGCCTTCATGGCGAAGAACGGCGTCGATTCCGCGCGTTTCACCGCGGCCTACAGCTCCTTTTCGGTGCAAAGCCAGGTGCGCCAGGCCGATCAACTGGCCACCGCCTACCGGCTCGACGCGGTCCCTTCGCTCGGCATCGGGGGCCTGTTCTACACCACCGGCGCGCTCGCCGGCTCGAACGAGCGCATGCTGGCGGTGGCCGACTTCCTGACCCAGCGCCTGCGCAGCGGCGGCTGAGGCGCGACGCAACACCCGGACCGCCGAGGGCCGCTGACGGGCTCCGGCGCTCCTGGCACGCACGCAATGCGCGCCCATCCACGAGCCATCACGGCCGGCCCGAGCCGAACGTCGGCAGCGTCACTCCCCCGCTATCCGGCGCGGGGCACGAACCCGATGCCGGGCTCGGCAACGGCTCACCGCCCGGCATCGGCAAGCATCGGCCGAGCGATGGAGGGGCCGGAGCGGCATTACCGGGCGCTAGTTGTGAAGAGTCAAGACGTTCTTGCGTGAGGCCGGAAGTCGATAGATGGGCGGCAGGCAACCGATGCCGTGATGCTGTCGGTGCCAGTTGTAGAAGTTGTTCCACACGGGCAATGCGGCACGGCGCTCATCCGAGTGCTGGTACGCGCGGCCGTAGGCCCACTCGCGCAGCGCCGATTGGATGAAGCGTTCGGCCTTGCCGTTGGTCTGAGGCCGGTAGGCACGG
>JBDSBD010000403.1:0-4984 GCA_039921765.1 Burkholderiaceae bacterium | reverse complement strand
CAGCGCCGCCAGCCAGGGCGTGGGCGTGCCGGCCGCCCACAGACCGGCCAGCAGCACCGCGGCCGCAACGGGCGCGGCCCAATGCCGGCGCACCAGCGTGGGCAGCCGGGTGGACGCCGTCGCCTGTGCCGCCGCAGCGGTGGTCCACTCGAGCAGACTGCGGCGGCTCACCGTCAAGCGCCAGAGCGCGCGCAGCACCGCGTCGGCGCTCATCAATGCGAGTTGCAACAACTGCGCCACCTGCCACAGGCCACCGCACAGCGCGCGCAGCAGGTCGGCGATCGCGCGCCGGTAGAAGTGGCGTTTGGCGATGGCGTCGCGGCTCGGCGAAAAGCCGGCGACCGAACCGATCAGCGGGCCCGCGGCGAAGGCGACGTAGATCAGCGCGAGGGCGGCCCACGGGTTCACGACACCCGTGGCGAGCACCAGCGCCATCAGGCCGAGCGACATCGGCGCCACCAGTGAGCGGCGCAGGTTGTCGAGCATCTTCCAGCGGTTGATGGCGCGGATCGCGTAGCGCTTCGGGTTGAAGATGAACGGCAGCAGCTGCCAGTCGCCGCGCATCCAGCGGTGCACGCGGGAGGCGGCCACGTCGGCATGGAACGGCGCGTCCTCGATCACGTTGATGTCGGTGACCGCGGCACAGCGCGCCAGCGAGCCTTCGAGCAGATCGTGGCTGAGCACCCGGCCTGCAGGCAGGCGGCCAGACAGTACCGCGTGCATCGCTCGCACATTGAGCAGGCCCTTGCCGGTGAAGGTGCCTTCGCGGAACACATCCTGGTAGACCTCGGAGCTGGCCGCGCTGTACGGATCGATGCCGCACTGGCCGGCGAACAGCCAGTGGTAGGCCGTCATGTCGCGGGGCGCGGGCAGGGGTGTGGCAACGCGCGGCTGCAGGATGCGGTAGCCGCTCGTGACAATGCGTCGCGCGGTGTCGACCACCGGCCGGTTGTCGGGGTGGGCGGCCACGCCCACCAGTTCGCGCAGCCGGCCCGGCGGGAGCTGCGTGTCGCCGTCGAGCGTGACAACGTACGCCGCGCCCGGCTCGACGTGCGAGGCTGTGCCCAGATCGACGAAGGCGGGTGGGGTGTGGGGTGCCGCAGCCGGTTGCGCGAGCGCATCGATCAGTTGTTCGAGCTTGCCGCGTTTTCGCTCCCAGCCGATGAAGCGCCGTTCTGTCTCGCAGAACTGGCGTGTCCGGTGCAGCACGATGAAACGCGGGGCGCGGCCTGCCTCGACGGGATGGCGCGTGTTGAGCGCGTCGATGCGCGCCACCGCTGCGTCCAGCAGCGCGCTGTCAAAGGACTGCGTGGCCGTGTCGGCGTCGGCCCAGTCGGTCAGCAGCGCGAACTGCGCGTGCCGTTCCGGGTTGGCGAGGTAGTGCAACTGCAGACGATGGGTGAGCGAGCTGACCATCGCCGGGCTGGTCAGCATGCCGGGGATCACGACCAGCACCCGGTGTTCGCTCGGGATGCCTTGGGCCAGCGCCAGCCGAGCGAGCCGATGTGGGCGTGCCCATTCGGCAATCAACCGGTTGATCATCGCGACCACTGCCTCCGACGCCGGAAACAGCATCAGCGCGGCACTCATTGCGGTCAACCACAAAGGCAGGGCGCTGGCGTCGGGTGGCACGGCGCCGTGCCGCACCAGCATCCACGCCACCAGCGCCGCGGTACCTGCCGCGAGAGAACCCAGGTAAGCCGGCAGCGCGACGCGCCGCCGAAGCACGCGGCGCAACGCCGCACCGCGATCGCTCAGTCCGAGTCGGCGCAGCAGCACGCCGCGGCCGGCGCCACGCAACCAATGTCGCGCCGCCGAGCTGGCGCGCTCGGGCGAGCCCCGGTCGGCCACTGCTGCTTCGTGCATCAGCTCGAGGAGCGTGCGGGCCACCGCGAGTTCGCTGCGATGGCTGCGGCGCGCCAGCGCTTCGATCGCGTGCAAGGTCTGGTCGCGCGTGTCATCGCGCTCGGCCTCGAACGAAGGCGAGCCGAGCAAGGCCTGCATCGTCGCGCTGACGCGTGCGACGATGTCGGGCCAGTCGGCATTGCCGATCAGGCGCAGCGAGCCGATGGCATTGCTGACGCTCAGGTTGTCGGCCGCCTGTTCGACCGGCAGTTGCGTGCGCACCTCAAAGGGGTCGGGCATGACGCGCCGCAGCCACTCGAGGTGGCGGGTGGAAGGATCGGTGATGGCGCTCGGGTCCTGCAGGCGTTGCGCGATCTGGGCCAGGAACACACCTCCGACGCCGCGCCGGTTCAGCAGCGCGAGCAGCTCGTCCAGCGTCGCGTCGGTGTAGTCGTCGAGGTGATCACCACACAGGTTGGCAAGCTCGCGCGCTGCCTTGTGCGTGGCCAGGCGCTCGGCGAGCCGGCGCAGGTTCTCGATCAATACCACGCGCAAGGTGGTCGACAGCGCCCACAACTCGCCAAGCGTGAGCTCATGCACCCGCTGGTAGGCGACGAGAAAGTGCTCGAGAAGTTCTTCGTCGAACGCGCCGTCGGTGTGCGCCACGAAGGCCCAGGCCACTCCATAGATGCGCGGCAACCCCGCCAGCGGCTCATCCAGCAGCACCGGCAGATCGCGGAAGTAGCGCCGCGGCAGGCCCTCGTGAATCTCCTTGAGCTGGGCCTCGATCAGGTGAAAGTTGTCGAGCAGCCACTCGGCGGCCGGGCTCACGTCGTAGCCGGTGTGCAGTTGCGTGCCGATGTAGTGGTTGGCCTCGCGCAAGGTGCGTACGTTGTCGCGCAGGCGTGGAAAGAACGCCGTCGAACGTGTGGGCGCCGTCTTGGCGTGCTGGGCCTGCGCGAGGCTTCGCCCATGTTGCTCAAAGCGCCGCGGCCCGAAGATCTCGGAGCGGTTGGGAGGCTGGACCGGGCCTCGAGCGGCGTCGAGAATACGGCGCAGTTCTTCGGAAGCGGTGGGTACCAGTCGTTTCAGGTCAGATCGAGCCATCCGTCATGCGCCGCCGAGCGGCATCAGAACAGCAGCGAGCCAAACCCCAGCGCCGCGACGACCAACACCAACGTGGTGAACAGGCGAGGTGCCACGAACGCATGCACGGATTCGGCGGCACAGCGCAGCGCGAACCAGCGTTCGCGGCAGCCGTTGCAGTGGTCGATGTGAGTGCGCAGCGAAGAAAGCTCAAGCGTGGCGATGTCGATGGTGTGGGTGGTCATGTTCAGGTTTCTCCGGTGGCGCCATCGCGGCTGAGCGGGGGTTGCGGCTTTTTTCTGTGAATGAACCGTCGAATGACTCGACGTGTGAACGGGTTGAGCACCGCGCCGCGAAACCGATGCTGCGCGAGGTGCGCAACGCTTCGATTCGCGAGCGTGACGAGATGGTGGGGGCCGCGTTGCGCCGCGTCTGTCGGTACGACGCGGCGGCCGGCGTAGGACGATTCCTAGCCGTGCGACCGGCGCGTGCGGCAGTAACCCTTGAAAACTGCTGCGCGCGACGCGCCTATCATGCATCAGCAAAAAAAAGCGCGCCGAAGCGCGCTTTGAAGACCCCACGGAGCGGGAGTTCCGGTCGTGAATCCGCCTGAGGCTGCGGGACGGCAAAGGGGTCGTTGGAGGTGATCTTCAAGCCTTGGCGGCGCGTGTGGCTCGCCGCTCAGGCCCGTGTTCGGTGGATGGCATCAATCGCGACCGCCTGACCGGGTCAGGAACCCGACCACGGCCATCAGCGCCGCGCCCGCGGCGGCGGCGATCAGCATCGATTTCATGGGTTCATCGCGGACATAGCCCGCGGTGTTGTCCGAGACCCTGGCGGCACGTTCACGCACCTGGTGAGATGCGTCGCGCATCGCACCGACGCCACGCCGCGCAGCGGCCTCGGCCTGTCCCGTGAGGCGGTTGAGCAACGGGGTGGCGCGATCGTGCAGGTTGTCGACCTGGTGGGCAAGGTGATCGAAGCCGCGCTCACTCATCTGCTGGGTGGCGCGGATTGCATGGTCGGCGCTTTCAGCGGCCTGATCGGCCAGGCGGGTGGCCTGATCCGCCAGCGGCGTGGTGGAGCGAATCGGGTCTTTTGCGATGGGGGTCATCAAATGTCCTTTCAAGCAATGAAGCGGTGAGGGGCGCAGCGCACAACGTCGGCGCCAGAGGCGCGCGGGCGCATGGCACTCGAGGCGCGCTACATTTTTCGCGAGCCGCGCAATGCGCTAGCCCTTGCGGATGAGGCCGAACAGGAACGTGGCAACGGCCAGGATGGCGAACAGCACGAACAGGATCTTCGCGATGCCAACGGCGCCAGCGGCGATGCCTCCAAAGCCGAACAGCGCAGCGATCAAGGCGATCACGAAGAAGACGACGGCATAGTGCAGCATGGTGAACTCCCGGGTTGGTTGTGGTTGACTTGATGCGATAGTTTCAGTCTGGACCCTGCATTGCGCCTTCGCGATAGGTCGCTCCCCCGATGCGCTGTCGGGGAAGCGAGTCAACGGCTGTAGGACGAAGCCGACGCCGGCCGAACCGGTGTCGGGGCGGCGAACTTCCCGACGCGGGTAGACCCCGCGCCGCGACGAGCGCGACGAGCGGGACGAGCGTGGCGGCGGCGGCGAGCCTGCCCGTCAGGCCGCAAGCACCGGGCTGTCGAGGGTTTGGCTTGCCTGGGTGGGCGCAGGTATGGGCGCGACCTCGGGCAACGAGGCCTCGATCAGCGTGCCTTGGCCAGGCGACGAGGTGAGCAACATGCGCCCGCCTTCGGCCTCGATGCGGTAGCGCATGCCGAGCAAGCCATGCGTGCTGGCGCGCGGCGCTTCGGTGTCGAAGCCCACACCGTCGTCACGCACCGAGACGCGCGCCTGGCCGCCGAGCGGGTGCAGCTCGACGCGGACCTCGCTGGCGCGTGCGTACTTCAGCGTGTTGGTGAGGGCCTCTTGCAGCAACCGGTACACGGTCAGCTGTCCCGAGGGAGCCAGGCTCACCGGCTCGAGCACGGTATGGACCGCAATGCTGGTGCGTTCGTGGAACTCCCGCAGCAA
>JBDSBD010000402.1:0-6235 GCA_039921765.1 Burkholderiaceae bacterium | reverse complement strand
CTCCATGACCGGGGCCATGTTGACTTCATTGAAAGTGGTCAGGATGGCGTTGGTCGACTGCGACTGCACCAGGCGCTCGGCGATGCGTGCACGCAGCCGGCTCATCGGCACACGCTGCTCGGGGCGGTCCCCCAGCGAAGTCATCGGCGGGGCAGCCACCGCAGCAAGCGGCTTGGCGGCAGCGGGAGCCGGCGCCATCACCGGCGGTGTCTGCGCTATCGGCTTGGGTGTGCCCTCGAGGGCTGCAAGCACATCGCCCTTGGTGACGCGGCCGTCCTTGCCGGTGCCGGCGACGGATGCGGACGCAATCCGGTGGTCGGCCATCAGCTTGGCCGCGGCCGGCATCACCGGAGCGGCGCCAGCAGCAGCGACGCCCGGTCCCGGGACCACGCCCGGCGTGGCGCCCGGCGCAGGCTCGGCTTTCGGCAGGGCGGCAACCTCGGTCGGGCCGGTCGAGGCCACACCCTCGGTATCGATCTTGGCGATCACCTCTTCGGCCAGGCATGTCTCA
Organism: Burkholderiaceae bacterium; assembly: GCA_039921765.1. Classification (GTDB taxonomy): domain Bacteria; phylum Pseudomonadota; class Gammaproteobacteria; order Burkholderiales; family Burkholderiaceae_C; genus JBDSBD01. Next base: position 5,724 of record JBDSBD010000402.1, on the reverse strand, counting down.
CCGTCGTTCTTGACGAGTTGCGCGAGCACGCCGGCGGCTGGCGCCGGGACCTCGAGAACAACCTTGTCGGTCTCGATCTCGACCAGGATCTCGTCGAGTTCGACCTTTTCGCCGGGGCGCTTCTTCCACTGCAGCAATGTGGCCTCGGCCACGGATTCGGACAGCTGCGGAACCTTGACTTCTACGATGGGCATGGGATCTTCTCGGGTCGTTTCAGGGGGCGCGGCGTCACTTGGTGAGCACGAAGCCCTTGAGCTTGGTAAAGGCCTGCTCCAGCAAGGCCTTGAGCTGCTCCAGATGCAGGTGTGCGTAACCCACGGCCGGCGATGCGGAAGCCGGCCGCCCGGCGTAGCCGAGCTTTTGCCCGTCAACCATGTTCTCGTGGATGTAGTGCTGCACGAAGAACCATGCGCCCTGGTTCTGCGGCTCGTCCTGACACCACACGACCTCGGTCGCAGTGGCGTACTTCTTCATCTCGGCGGCGAACGCCTTGTGCGGAAACGGATACAGCTGCTCGATGCGCAGGATCGCCACATCAGTCAGCTTGCGCTCTGTGCGCGCCTTCACGAGGTCATAGTAAATCTTGCCCGAGCACGCGATCACTCGTTTGACCTTCGCGGCATTCGCGTCGCTCTCAGCGTCACCGATCACGGTGCGGAACTCGCCCTTCGTGAACTCGGTGAGCGGCGAGCTCGCATCCTTGGCACGAAGCAGCGACTTCGGCGACATGATGATCAGCGGCTTCCTGAACATGCGCACCATCTGACGGCGCAGCACGTGGAAGATCTGACTCGCCGAAGTGGGCTGCACGATCTGCATGTTTTTGTCGGCCGCGAGTTGCATGAAGCGCTCGAGACGCGCCGAGCTGTGCTCCGGACCCTGCCCTTCGTAGCCATGCGGCAGCATCAGCGTGATGCCGTTGGCACGGCCCCACTTGACCTCGCCCGACGCGATGAACTGATCAATCACGACCTGGGCGCCGTTCGCGAAATCACCGAACTGCGCCTCCCAGATCACCAGCGTGTTCGGCTCGGCCGAGGCATAGCCGTATTCGAAACCGAGCACCGCTTCTTCGGACAGGATCGAGTCGATCACCACGAACGGCGCCTGGCCCTCGGCGACGTTCTGCAACGGCGTGTAGGTGCCTTCGTCCCAGCGTTCACGGTTCTGGTCGTGCAGCACGGCGTGGCGGTGCGTGAACGTGCCGCGCCCCGAGTCTTCGCCCGACAAACGCACTGCGTAGCCGCTCGCGACCAGCGAGGCAAACGCCAGATGCTCGCCCATACCCCAGTCGACGTTGACCTCACCGCGACCCATCGCGGCACGTTCGTGCAACACCTTCTCGACCAGCGCATGCACTTTGAAGTTGGACGGGATCGTGGTGATGCGCTCGGCCAGGCGCTTGACTTCGGAGAGCGGCAACGCCGTGTCGGCCGCGTCGGTCCACTTCTTGCCAAGAAAGGCAGCCCAGTCCACCGCGTACTTGCTCTTGTATTTGGTCAATACCGGGTCATAGGCGTTCTTGCCGGCGTCCATCGCGGCGCGGAAGCCCTTGACCATCGCCTCCGGATCGCCCCCTTGCAACACGCCCTGCGCCACCAGCTTCTCGCCGTAGAGCTTGCGCGTGCCCGGATGAACCGTGATCTTCTTGTACATCAGCGGCTGCGTCATCGCCGGGCTGTCCTGCTCGTTGTGGCCGAGCTTGCGGAAGCACACGATGTCAACCACCACGTCCTTGTTGAACTCCTGCCGATAGTCGAGTGCAAGCTGCGTGCACATCACCACGGCCTCCGGGTCGTCGCCGTTCACGTGCAGCACCGGCGCCTCGATCATCTTGACGACGTCGGTACAGTACAGCGAGGAGCGTGAGTCGCGCGGGTCGGAGGTCGTGAAGCCGATCTGGTTGTTGATCACCAAGTGCACGGTGCCGCCGGTGTAGTAGCCGCGTGTCTGCGCCAACGCCAGCGTCTCCATCACGACGCCCTGCCCCGCAAAGGCCGCGTCGCCATGCACGAGGACCGGCAACACGGTGTCGCCCTCGGCGTCGCCGCGCCGGTCCAGGCGCGCCTTGACCGAACCTTCGACGACCGGGTTGACGATTTCCAGGTGCGACGGGTTGAACGCCAGGCTCAGATGCACCGGGCCCCCGGTGGTGGTGATATCGCTCGAGAAGCCCTGGTGGTACTTCACGTCACCCGAGGGCAAATTCTCCTGCGCGGTGTGATCGAACTCGGAGAACAGATCCTTCGGCGTCTTGCCGAGCGTGTTCACCAGCACGTTCAGACGCCCGCGATGCGCCAGGCCAATCACGATCTCCTGCACGCCCTTGGCACCGGCTCGCTGCACCAGCTCGTCCATCGCCGCGATGAAGCTCTCGCCACCCTCGAGTTAAAAACGTTTCTGGCCCACGTACTTGGTGTGCAGATAACGCTCAAGCCCTTCGGCAGCGGTCAGGCGGTCGAGGATGTGCTTCTTCTCGTCGGCGTTGAAGTTCGGCTTGGCTCGGATGCTCTCGAGCCTCTGCTGCCACCAGCGCTTCTCGGTCGGTTCGGTGATGTGCATGAACTCGGCGCCGACGCTGCTGCAATAGGTGTCGCGCAACGCCTTCACGATCTCGCGCAAGGTCTGGTGCTCGGCGGTCGTGAAGTAGGTGTTCGAGGCGCTGAACGTGATGTCCATGTCGGCCTCGCTCAGGTCGTAGAACGCAGGCTCGAGCTCGGGAATCTTCGGGCGCTCCTGGCGCTTGAGCGGATCGAGGTCGGCCCAGCGCGCACCCAGCGAGCTGTAGGCGGCGATCAGCGACTGGACGTGAACCTGCTTGCGGGCAACCGCGAGCTCCGTGGCGCTTGACTTGAGCGCGAACGCATTGGCCTTCGCGCGCTGCGCGAACGATTCGATCACCGGCGCGTGGGCGACGTCGCGAGCGTCGGAGCCGTCGGCCGCGGGCACGTGCTGAAGCGCGTCGAAGTACGATCTCCAGGCGTCGGGCACCGAGCCAGGATTGTTGAGGTAGGCCTCGTACATCTCTTCGACGTACGGCGCATTGCCCCCGAACAGATACGAGTTCGATCTGTACTGCTGCATCATCTCGCTCACCTTTCGCACCGGTCTGCGGTGCTGTAGTGGGTTGAAAAACCTTTCGCGGCACCGGCTAGACCGGCTGGCGAATTGCGACCCACCCTTGCTGTTGCCAGAATGGGGGCGGGAAGTACCTCGAAAGTCACTGTGCGACTTTACCACCCGCAGTGGTGAGAGATCGCGACGCGGACAAGCGAACGCCTCGCGCCCTTCAGCGCTGGCCGTCGCGCATGGTGATCGGTTGCTTTCTCAGCCCAGCGCGAGCCGTGCGCGAGCGACGGCGTACTCGCGCGCCAGTCGCTCGATCAGCTCGCGTGCCGGCAAGACCCGGTCGATCGTGCCGATGCCCTGGCCGCAACCCCAGATGTCCTTCCAGGCTTTTCTCGCGTCGCCGCCGAAGTTCATCTTGCTCGGGTCGCTCTCGGGCAGTCGATCGGGGTCCAGGCCGGCGTTGCGAATCGATCCTTTCAGATAGTTGCCGTGCACGCCGGTGAACAGATTGCTGTAGACGATGTCGTCGCTGCTGCTGTCGACGATCATCTGCTTGTAGGCATCGACCGCGCGCGCTTCCGCGGTGGCGACGAAGGCCGAACCCACGTAGGCAAAATCAGCGCCCATCGCCAACGCGGCGAGCACCGCGCCGCCGCTGGCGATCGAGCCGCTCAGCGCGACCGGGCCGTCAAACCACTGGCGGATTTCCTGGATCAGCGCGAACGGACTCTTCACGCCGGCATGCCCGCCGGCTCCGGCCGCCACCGCGATCAGGCCGTCGGCGCCCTTCTCGATGGCCTTCTTCGCGAACCTGTTGTTGATCACGTCGTGCAGCACCACGCCGCCCCAGGCGTGCACTGCGTCGTTGACGTCGGTGCGCGCACCGAGCGAGGTGATGACGATCGGCACCTTGTACTTGGCGCAGACCTGAATGTCGTGTTCAAGCCGATCGTTGCTCTTGTGCACGATCTGGTTGATCGCGAACGGAGCGGCGCGCTTGTCAGGGTTGTCGCGGTTGTACACCGCAAGCGTCTCGGTGATCTCGGCCAGCCAGTCGTCGAGCTGCTCGGCAGGTCTCGCATTGAGCGCCGGCATCGAGCCGACGACACCGGCCATGCACTGCTCGACCACGAGCTTGGGATTGCTGACAATGAAAAGAGGTGCGCCAATGATGGGCAGCGGGAGGTGATCGAGGACTCCGGGCAACGGCATGAGAGGTCTTTCGCCCGCCGCGGCGGACCAGGTTGTGAATTCGGTAGACGTTCAGAACGCGTCAATTTCCAGCGCAGTCACGCTCGCGCCGCCTTCGACGATCGCGTCGCGCGCGCCGGATGCCTTGCTCAGCAGATGCTCGGCGTAGAAGCGTGCCGTCGCGATCTTGGCCTGCAAGAACGCGGCGTCACCCTCGTCGGCGACGAGTTGCTCTTCGGCTCTGAGGAGCGCACGCGCCATCTGCCAGCCCGCCACCAGATTGCCCGCCAGCATCAGGTAGGGTACCGAGCCGGCGTACTTTGCGTTCGGGGATGCACTGCCGGCCATGAACTCGACCACCTGCTCGAACGCCTCGCGGGCGCCTCGCAGGCGCTGGAGCATCGAACGTGCGGCGGCGCTGTCGTGTTTGCCAAGTTCGGCCTCGGTCGCTTCGATCCGGCGTGCAATGCCCTTGGGTGTGCGTCCACCATCGCGCGCAGTCTTGCGCCCGACCAGGTCGTTGGCCTGGATCGCGGTCGTGCCTTCGTAGATCGCGAGAATGCGTGCGTCGCGCAGGTACTGGGCTGCGCCGGTTTCCTCGATGAAGCCCATGCCGCCGTGCACCTGTACCCCCAGGCTCGCGACCTCGATGCTCATCTCGGTGCTGTAGCCCTTGATCAACGGCACCATGTACTCGTAGAAGGCGGCATTTTCGCGGCGCGCCTCGGCGTCGGGATCGTGGTGCGCAGCGTCGAAGGCCGCGGCGGAGACGATCGCCATCGCGCGGCAGCCTTCGGTGTAGGCGCGCATCGTCATCAGCATGCGACGCACATCAGGGTGGTGGATGATCGGTCCGCTGCCCGGCAGCGAGCCGTCGACCGGGCGCGACTGGATGCGCTCCTTCGCAAACGCAGCCGCCTTCTGGTACGCACGCTCGGCCACCGCGATGCCCTGCATGCCCACTGCATAGCGGGCCGCGTTCATCATGATGAACATGTACTCGAGGCCGCGATTCTCCTGGCCGATAAGCCGCGCGACGGCACCATCGCGGTCGCCGAACTGCAGTACCGCGGTCGGGCTCGCCTTGATGCCCAGCTTGTGCTCGATGCTGACGCAGTGCACGTCGTTGCGAGCACCCAGGTGACCCTCCCCATCGACCAGGAACTTCGGGCAGATGAACAGGCTGATGCCCTTCACGCCTTCGGGCGCGCCGCTGACGCGCGCGAGCACGAGGTGCACGATGTTCGACGCCATGTCGTGCTCGCCGTAGGTGATGTAGATCTTCGTGCCGAAGAGTTTGTACATGCCGTCAGGCTGCGGCTCGGCGCGCGTTCGCACGAGGGACAGATCGGAGCCGGCTTGCGGCTCGGTCAGGTTCATCGTCCCGGTCCATTCACCGGAGATCATCTTCGGGAGGAACAGCGCCTGCTGCTCGGGCGTGCCTGCTGTCAGCAACGCCTCGAT
>JBDSBD010000401.1:0-4618 GCA_039921765.1 Burkholderiaceae bacterium | reverse complement strand
GCAACTGGATCAAGGTGGTGCAGCGCGTGCCGGTGCGCATCGCGCTCGACGCGAGCCAGCTGGTCGAGCATCCGCTGCGCGTGGGCCTGTCGATGGACGCGCGCGTCGATGTGAAGAACACCGAAGGCCGCATGCTGGCCGATGCGGCGCGACCGGCGACCGCGACGCAGACGCGCGTGTTCGACCAGAGCCGGGGGGCGGCCGAGGCCGAGGTGCGGCGCATCATTGCGGCAAACGTCGGGCCGGGGACGCGGCTCGCCGCCCGGCCGCCGGCCGGCTCCTCCGGCGCCAGTCGGCTAGGCACCGGCGCGGTGCCGCGGCTCACGACCCTGGCGGCGAGCACCGCGGCGGCGGCGGCAGCCGAGGTGCGTCTGAAGTGACGGTGCGCAAGCCGCAGCACTGACATGGCCACCTCGTCCAGCGCGTTGCCGGGCCCGTCCGGCGGCTCGACCGATCCCGAGCGAGTCGGGAGTGCAGCGCGTGCCGCCTTGCACAAGCCGGTCGCGTTCGCGCCGCTCACGGGCGGCCAGCTCGTGCTCGGCACGTTCGCGCTGTCGCTCGCCACCTTCATGAACGTGCTCGACACGTCGATCGCGAACGTGTCCATTCCCGCGATCGCGGGCGACCTCGGCGTGAGCCCGGCACAGGGCACCTGGGTCATCACCTCGTTCGCGGTCGCCAATGCAATCTCGGTGCCGCTCACCGGCTGGCTCACCCAGCGCTTCGGCCAGGTTCGACTGTTCACCGCGAGCATCCTGCTGTTCGTGATCGCGTCCTGGCTGTGCGGGCTGGCCCCGAACATCGAGTCACTGATCGTGTTCCGCGTGATCCAGGGCTTCGTCGCCGGGCCGATGATCCCGTTGTCGCAGACCCTGCTGCTGGCGAGCTACCCGGTCGCGAAGGCCGGCACCGCGATGGCGATGTGGGCGATGACGGTGCTCGTGGCCCCGGTGGCCGGGCCATTGCTGGGCGGCTGGATCACCGACAACATCGCGTGGCCATGGATCTTCTACATCAACATCCCGGTGGGCGTCGTCGCGGCCGGCTTGACCTGGTCGATCTACCGCACGCGCGATCCCGGGCCGCGGCGCGTGCCGCTCGACGTGATCGGCCTGGGCCTGTTGATGCTGTTCGTCGGCACGATGCAGGTGATGGTCGACAAGGGCAAGGAGCTCGACTGGTTCAACTCGACGCAGATCGCCACGCTGGCCGCGGTGTCGGCAGTGAGCTTCATGTTCTTCCTCGCCTGGGAGCTGACCGAGAAGCACCCGATCGTCGATCTGCGCCTGTTCGCCGGACGCAACTTCCTGATGGGCACGCTCGCGCTGTCGATCTCCTACGGCCTGTTCTTCGGCAACGTGGTGCTGCTGCCGCTGTGGCTGCAGCAGTACCTGGGCTACACCGCCACCTGGGCCGGGTTGGCCACCGCGCCGGTGGGGATCCTCGCGATCGTGCTCTCGCCGTGGGTCGGCAAGAACGTGCACCGGATTGACCCACGCACGCTGGCCACGATCGCGTTCATCGGCTTCGGCGGTGTCCTGTGGATGCGCGCGAACTTCAACACCCAGGCCGACTTCATGACGATCCTGATACCGACCCTGTTGCAGGGCGCGGCGATGGCCTTCTTCTTCATCCCGCTGCAGGCGATCGTGTTCTCGGGGCTGACACCGCAGCAGATGCCGTCGGCCGCGGGGCTGTCGAACTTCGTGCGCATCACCTGCGGGGCGGTCGGTACCTCGCTGTTCACGACGCTGTGGGACAGCCGCGCGTCCTTGCACCATGCACATCTGGCCGAGAGCATCAACCGGGGCAACGAGACCGCGGTGCAGGTGTTGAACCAGCTTCAGGCCGGGGGCTTCAGCCGCGAGCAGGCGCTTGCGAGCGTGAACCGCATGATCGAGCAGCAGGCCTACACGATGGCCGTGACCGACGTGTTCTACCTGTCGTCGGTGCTGTTCTTCGTGATGATCGTGCTGGTGTGGCTGGCGCGCCCGAAAGTGGGTGCGTCAATCGGTGGCGGCGGCGCGCACTGAGCCGTGCTCCGATGGGGGTGCTTGCACGGCGGGCGCGATCGCCGGCGTGGCGACTTCGGGCGCTGGCGCCAACAACTGCCTGAACTGGCCGCGGCCGGCGCGCTGCGCGGCCTGCAGCGCCTCGTGGGCCAGGCCGATGGCATCCGTCAGTGCACTGCCGGGTTCCCACAGCGCCGCACCGACGGTGCAGCCGACGCGCAGGCTCGACAGGGTCAGATAGGACACCGGCCGCTGCAGATCGAGCACGATGCGTTGGGCGATCGTGCGCGCCAGTGCATTGCCTTCGCCGGCCGGGCAGGGCAACAGCAGCAGAAACGAGTCGGTGTCGAGGCGGAACGCGAAGTCCTGTGCCCGCGCGCGCTGTCGCAGGCGCAAACCGATCTGCTCCTGCACATGGTCGGCGGCGCTCTGGCCGTAGCGTTCGTGGATCGGTTCGAGGTCGTCGAGCGCCAGGCTCAGCACGCAGAATTCGAGCGCGGAGTCGCGCGGGCTGCCCTGGAGTTGCTGCGACAGCACGTCCAGGTAGGCACTGTTCCACAGCCCGGTGAACGGGTCGCGATGGGTGGTCGGCTCAGAGGCGTGCGGCGCCGGCTCGGGCGGCGGGCGCAGTCAGGCGAGGGCGTCCGAGATGCGCTCGACGTCGTTGCGTCGCGGCACATGAGCGCTCGACTGACGTGTCGGGGGCGCCGCGTCGGGGGCTGGTGCGGTTTCGTCCGGTGTTTCAGAGCGCGCGCCGCGCAAGCCCAGCCAGGCTGCGAGGCGTGCCGACAGTCCCATCGACGGGGAACGAGTCGCGCGGTGCTGAAGCGAAGGGGCAGCCATGCGCCGATTGTGGCGGCGCATGCCGCGTCGTGGTCGCCAGAAGTACGGGCGATGGTGTGGCTTTTTTCCGCCATCGGCAGGTGATGCCGCTCGCGGGCCGCACGCCAGAGGTCCGGTTTAGGACACCGTTCAGACCACGATCTGCAACCTCCAACCTCCAACCTCCAACCTCCAATCTGCAAGTCGCGGCCTCGCAGCTCTCATCTCGCAGGAACACAGGAACACAGGAACACAGGAACGCGGCGGCGCAGCGCTCGGGATCACCTCGTTGGATGTTTGGGTTGAGGTCTCCAACGGGCTGCGCGGTGCTCTCAGCGCAATGGTGCGCAGCGGCCGAGCCGATGCGCTCGAGCGCGATCGGGTGTCAGAGCCGCAGCGCGCCGGCGTAGCCGGTCAGCTCGAGGTAACCCTGGCCGATGCGCTGGCCCTGCGCGTTGCGCAGCTCGCTCAGGCCTTCCCAGTAAATGGCACCGGTGCTGGCGCGGCTGTCGAGCTCCTGGTCGTCGAGCAGCGCGGCCACCCCAAAGCGCCCGGCCGGCGTGTCGATGCGCCACTGCACCGGATATCGCGCTTGCGAGGCCGGGCTTTGCCAGAGACGCAGCGGCGTGAAGTGCACCTCGTCGCTGGTGAAGTTGCGCACCGCGCCGCCCGCGGGGCGGAAGCTGCCACCCGCGTACAGCGGCGAGCCGTCGGCGCGGCGCAGCCGGAACGCGGTGAGGGCGCCGCCGTCATCGAGGTTCATGCCGATCCAGTCCCAGCCGACCGCGTCCCGGTCGAGGAAGGCGTCGCTCCATTCGTGGTCCAGCCAGGCACGGCCCTGCACCGGCGCCGCACGGCCGTCGAGCGTGAGCGTGCCGCGCACAGCGAGCTGCGGCTCGCTGTAGTAGCGGCTCGTCTGCTCGGGCCGCGGGCCCTTGCGCGACAGGCCGGCCTCGCCTTGCAGCAGCAGCGGCTGGGTCGCGTCGATCACCAGGTCGAAGCGAAAACCGGCGCTGGCGCTGGCGATCTGCGTGCGATAGCGGCTGTGCGGGCGCTGCTTGTTCGAGGCCGGGGCTGGAACGGGCGACAACCCGGTGTGCGAATTCGCCGCGGCGACGGTCGGTGTTCCGGTGCGCGCAGCGGGGGAGGTCGACGTGCCGTTTGCATTCACCTCGGCGGTGGCGGTGGCTGCGCGGTGGGTTGTCGTGGTCGCGGACTGAGCAGCGCGGTCGCGATCCTCACGCACCAGGTGCCAGTCGTGCAGGCGCAAACCGGTGTCGCCGATGCGCGCCTGGGCCACACCGAAGCCGCTGCGTGCGATGCGCTGGTCGTGGCGCTGACGGCGGGCGTCGAGGTCGGTCAGCGCGGCATGGGCGAACACCAGTTGGCGCGCCGCGAATCGGCTCGGGCTGGACGCGGCCAGGCCGGTCGAGGCGCGGAAGAAGGTCACCTGGAAGCCGTAGTGGCGTGCCTGCGCCTGCAGCGTGCCGGTCACGTACCACCACTCGGTGCGTGTCTCGGGATGGGCCCCGAAGTCGAACGGGAAGCGCAACGCGGTCGCGCCCGCCACTGGCGTGGACGTGGATGGGGGCGGCCCGACGGGCGCGAGGGGTTGTGCCCCCGCGAGAGCCGGCCAGCCGGCCGCCGACAGGAGCAGGGCGCGTCGAAGCATGGGCTGAGCATCGCACAGTGCCTGTCTTTCGACGCATTCGGGCGCCGGTGGCGGCGCCGCCCGCCGCAGGCGGCGCTGAAGGCATGGTGCAGCGCTCGGGTGCGGCACTTTG
>JBDSBD010000400.1:0-6417 GCA_039921765.1 Burkholderiaceae bacterium | reverse complement strand
CCGCCGACCTGCTGCCGCGCGCGCCGTCGGTGGTGCCTCAACTGTTAAGTTTGCTGAGGCAGGAAAACCTGTCATGGCACACCATGTCGCAGCGCATCGCCACCGACCTTGTGCTCAGCGCCGAAGTGCTGCGTCAGGCCAGCAACGCCGCCTACGCATCAGCCCACGAATCCAGTCGGCCATCCAACCTCGACCAGGCCCTGGCCCGACTGGGCAGCGACGACCTCAGGGCCGTGATCGCGCGTGTCGTGCTTCGGCCCTTGTTCGCCAACGATGCCGGCCTCGCCGCACACTCGGCCGTCCGCGCCTGGGAGCACGCCGAGCGTCAGGCACAGCATGGCGCCCGGATCGCCGCCTCGCACGGCCTGGACCGCCTCGACGCGTATCTCGCGGCCCTGGTACACGGCGGCAGCTGGGCCATGCTGCTGCGCGCGATCGATCGGATCCTGGCCATGCAAACCGCCCTGCCCTCAGCGCCGGCCGGACCCGCGTTTGAATGGCCCTTCGGGCTGCCGTTCGCGCGCCAGATGCTGCAGCGCAAGGATTACCTGTTCGGCCGAGTCGTGGCCGGCTGGCACCTCACGCCGGCACTGACCGCCTTGGGTACCGAAGCCGCGCACGCACCGCTGGCCGACACGCGCTCGCCGCTCGGCCCGGTGCTCGTGCAGGCCGAACAACGTGCGGCGGCGGATGCCATGGCGCTCCAGCGCGCGGCCGGCGCCATCCACGCGGCAATGGCGTCCGCATGAGTGGCGTGCCAACGCGAGCGGCTCAGGAACGGGTGCCCGATCGAAGCAGCGGGAGATAGGCGGTCGCTTCGACCTCGATGCGGACACCGCGGGCAGGCAGCATGCCGCTCACCTCGACCACCGTCGACACCGGCGGGCTGTCGGGATAGAACAGTCGGCGCACCTGGTTGTACAAGGGGTAGTCTCGAAGGTCGGTGAAATACTGGACCAACTTGATGACATCAGCCATCGTGCCGCCCGCTTCTTCGGCAAGCTGGCGAATGCGGTCAAGCACGAACCAGCTTTGCACCAGCACCGGCGCCTGGAACACGTCGACGGACATCTCGCCGGTCTCGCCCAGCTGTTTGCGTACCGCGTCCGGAACGTCATCGAAGCTCTCGATGATGCGGCGGCTCGCCGGGTCCACCGCGATGACGCCCGACATGTAGACCATGTCACCCGCGCGCTTCCAGCTTGCGTAGCGGGCCAACGGTTGACCAACGGATTCGACCATCGTGCTTCTCTTGGGTGTGCGCCGGGGTGTTCTCAGGCGGCCTTGTGCTTGGCTCGGTGCCCGTTCAGGCCGGCACCGGGCGCGAGGCGGCCACCGACCGCCGATGCCGACTCGGTGCGGCGGCCAAGCCCGTGGCAGGCGCGTACTTCAAGCCCACGCCGCGGAGCACGAAACGCGTGATCTCGGCGCAGATCATCTCCCGATCCAACGGCTCGTCCGGCGCACAGGATGTGAAGAAGCGAACCTGGGGTTCGTAGTCGGCATAGTGCTGGGTCAGGGCCCAGATGTGAAACAGCAGGAACACCGGGTCCACCGGTTCGATCTTGCGCTGGCGCACCCAGCCGGCAATGATGCGCACCGCCGCGTCCACGCTGCTGTTGACTTCCTGCCAGATTCTCTGGATGGCCAGCCCGCCGCTGATCACTTCGTTGCTGAACAGGCGCGACACCTGCGGATAGTCCAGCGTGAACTCGAGCTTGCGCCGGACCAGCCGCGCAATCGCCTCGGCCGGCTCCATCGCCTCGTCTTCGGTCCCCAGACCGATCTCGCCCCAATGCTGCATCGTGCGGCGCAGGATGGACTCGTAGAGAGCCTCCTTGCTTTCGATGTAGTAGTGCAGCCGCTGCTTGGAAATGCCGGCCTGCTCGGCGATGGCTTGCGTCGACGTGCCGCGCAGGCCGTTCAACGAGAACTGCGCCAGCGCCGCGGCGAAGATGGTGTCCATCATTTGCGCGCGGCGCCGCGCCAACGCCGTCGTCCGAAGGTCGGTCATCGGGAAGTCCCGGTCCGCGAAAGATTCACTTCACCATCTTCGCGCGCAGATCGAGCCCGACGCCCTTGTTGACGAACTGCTCCGTCATCAAGGTATTGATGTCCACATCGCCCGCCTTGACGACGCCGACCTTGACCATCTCGTCGAGGAACCGCTTCATGCGCACCGTCGTCAAGGCACCGATCCCCTTGGTGCGCGCGTCGCCCGAGTCGATCATGCCGAGCTCCTGGAGCTTGGCCACCTCCTCGTCCATCTTGGCGTCGGTCATCTCGGGATTGTCCTTCTTGATCAAGGCGTAAGCGCCCTTTCGGTCGCCCCCATAAAGGTAGTTGTACCAACCGATCGCCGAGGCATCGATGAACTTCTGGATCAGTGCCGGGTTCTTCTCGATCATGTCGCGGCGCGCTTCGATCAGGTTGGCGTATGCCTCCCACCCATGATCGGCCAGCAGGTACACGTCGGTCTTGACGCCGTCCTTGGCCAGGTAGAGCGGCTCGGCGGTCGCATAAGCCTGCTGCACAGCGGCCTTGTCCGACAGAAACGGCGCCATCGCGTAGTTGTATTGCTTGTACTGTTCGTCGGTGAAGCCGTTGTTGGCCTTCAGCCACTTCCAGAAACTGAACTGGCTGGCCTTGGCCACATACACCGTCTTGGCGTTGTGCAGGTCCTCGAAGTTCTTGTACTGGCCGGCATGCGTCATCAATGAGGTCGGATCCTTCTGCAGGAACGCGGCAACGACCGTGGTCGGCAGCTTGCTCTTGTTCGCCTCCATCATGCCGATGATCCCGATCGGAATCATCAGGTCGACCTTGCCCACCAGCATCAGCGGGCGCGGGTTGGCCTGCGGGCCACCCTGCATGATCTCGACATCCAGCCCGTATCGCTTGTAGGTCCCGTCGGCCACGGCCTGGTAGAAGCCGCCATGGCTGCCTTGTGCCTTCCAGTTGGTCGCGAACACGACCTTCTGCTGAGCTTGCGCCGCACTGCTCGCCATCACCGCGACCGCTGCAAAGCCCAGCAGGCTCGCCCTTTTGATGCATTTCCAGATCATTTCGTCTCCTTGGGTTCGAATGGACAGGGGATAGAAACGGGAATTCATCGACCCGGGTCGACGATCTCCAAAGCGTCAACCAGGCGCAAGGATCTTGCCCGGATTCATCAGGCCCAATGGATCGACCTCGCGCCTGAAGTCGATCTCGCGGGCATGCATCTGCTTGCGCCCGCTCTTCTCGAGCAGGTTGACGTGCGGATTCATGACCTGGCAGCCGTCCTGCACGAGCTCGGCCATGATCTCGACGAGACGCTCCTCGTCGAGGTATTGCAACAGCACGAGCCCGGACAGGCGCGGGCCGCCGGCATAGCGTGCAAACTCGTGGTGCATCAACATCTCGTCGCCGTAGTGCTCCATCTGGGCTGCGATCAAGGCCGCGTCGAACGGTGCCGGCACGACCATCTGCAGATAGGTCCAGCCGCGATCGAGCTTCAGTGCCCGCAGCGTGGTGTGGTTGTAGGCGCATTCGTGCACCGGCGGCAGCCCCGCCTGGCGCGATTCGGCCGACGTCATGCACAACCCACAGCGACCGCCGTAGACGGCCGCCAGCTCGAAGAAGCGCTGTCGGTCACGCGGATTCACCATCGAGAACATCGCATCGGCACTGCCATCGAAGTGTGCCTGCAGGTCCGTGTAGTACGGCCCGAAACGCCGGTCCACACCGCTCAGCAGGAACACGTCGATGTCCGACGCCAGGACCGCCGTACCGAAGCGGATCACGTCCGGGTAGCTCGGGAACAAGGCGATGCATTGCAGCCAGTCGACCGCCGGCACCAGCGCCAGTTCGAGTTCGACCATGATGCCGTTGGTGCCCCAGGCATGGTGAACCAGCTCGATCTCGGCGCCAGTCAACGTGAGCGTGCGCGGCCGCTCTTCCAGCGTCACGATGCGCATCGAGCGCATCGCACCCGACTCCTTGAGGATGCCGTGACGCGCCGAGCCGACGCCAGCCGAGCCTCCGGCAACGAACCCCCCCACGGTGGCCAGGCTCATCGTCGAGGGATAGATCATCAGCTGCTGGCCCGTCGCCCGGACCGCATCGAGCACCGGCTCGAGCCGGGCGCCGGCCTGGACGCGAACCCAGCCATCGCCGATTTCGACGATCTTGTCGAGCCCGGTGGTGTCGAGCACGACACCTCCCTGAAGCGGCACCGCCTGGCCGTAGTTCCCGGTGCCGCCGCCGCGCACCGTGACCGGCAGGCGCAGACGCGCCGCGGCCGCGGCCACGCGCAAGACATCGGCTTCACTGGCAGGCACGACCACGATGTCGGCCCGGCAGTCCTTCAGCAATTCGTCGAGAACCGGGCTGTACCAGTAGTAGTCACGCGCCTTGGTGCGCAGATCGTCGACACCGGTGAGACAGGCGATGCCGTCCATGCGGCGAGCAAACGCCTCGATCGTCTGTGCACGATCGCCAGCCGTCGGAAGGTGGGCGAGCTCGGGCATGGCCATCAGCGCTCCCGCTTGAGTTCGCTCTCGTGCCAACGACCGAGTACCTTGTGCGAGACCCAGCTGGTGACGAGAAAGATCCCGACTCCGCACAGCGAGACCAGCAGCAGCGCCGCGAACATCAGCGGGATATCGCTGCGAAAGCTGGCCTCGAAAATGCGCGAGGCCAGGCCCGTCTCCTTGCCCGCGGCGCCGGCCACGAACTCGGCCACCACAGCACCGATCAAGGCCAGTCCGCCCGAGACCTTCAGCCCCGACATGAAGTACGGCAACGCCGACGGCATCAGCAGGTAGCCGAAACGCTGCCACGAGTTGGCTTCGTAGAGCGTGAAGAGATCGCGCAGGTTGTGATCGGCGCTGCGCAACCCGATCACGGTGCTGGAGAGGATCGGGAAGAACGCGACGATCCAGGCACAGATCAGCAGCGCGCCCATCGTGCTGTCGACGTAGATCAGGATCAACGGGGCGATCGCGATGATGGGGGTGACCTGCAGGATCACCGCATACGGAAAGAGGCTCACCTCGACAAAGCGCGACAGTGCGAACAGGGTGCCGAGCCCGACGCCGCCGAGGATGGCCAGTCCGAGTGCCGACAAGGTGAGCTTGACGGTGAACATCAGCGACGTGGCCAGCGACGGCCAACTGTTCCAGAGTGTCTGCATCACGAGCAGCGGGCCCGGAAGAATGTAGTGCTGGATCTTGTTGATCCGCACGAACATCTCCCACGCCGTCAGCGCCACCACGAGCACCAGCAGCGGAGCCACGAACGTCAGCCGGCGTTCGCGTCGCTCGCGCCGACGTTCTGCCTGGTTGAGCGCGGGAATGTCCGCTTCGACGTCAGTGGTCGACATCTGCATGGGCCAGGGTCTCCTTCAACGATTGGGAGACACGCACGCAATAGTCGGCGTAGGCGGTCGAGGTCCGGAATGCGTCGCTTCTGGGATACGGACTGTCGATCAGGATGTCATCCACGACGCGTCCCGGGCGCGCGGCCATCACGACGACACGGCTCGAGAGATAGACCGCCTCCCAGACGTTGTGGGTCACGAAGACAACCGTCAGATTCAACTCTCTCCACAGACGCAGGACATCGTCGTTCAGCTTCGCGCGGGTCATCTCGTCGAGTGCCGCGAACGGCTCGTCCATCAGCAGGAGCCTCGGGCGCGTCACCATGGCGCGCGCGATCGACACGCGCATCTTCATGCCTCCGGAGAGTTCGCGCGGAAAGACGTTCGCGAACTTGGAGAGCCCCACCAGCGCCAGCGCCGCGGTGACATCGCTCGTCGCCTGTGCGCGCCCCACACCGGCAATCTTGAGGGGCAGGTACACGTTGTCGAAGACCGACGCCCATGGCATCAAGGTCGGTTCCTGGAACACGAAGCTGATGTCGCGGCTGCGCCGAGGCGTGGCACCGGCATCTCCCGGCCACCGAATCTCGCCGGACGACAGGCTCAACAGCCCCGCCACCATGCGCAACGCCGTGCTCTTGCCGCAACCTGAGGGGCCAAGCAGACTGACGAATTCGCCCTGGCCGACCGCGAGCGACATGTCGCGCAACGCGACCGTGCCGTTCGAGTAGCGCTTGTTGACACGAACCAGTTCGACCCGCGCCGGCCCCCCCGGGGTGCCATGCGGCGCTCGAGAGGGATCGACGACGACGCTCACCGCCAAGCCCTCAGCGAACCGCCGGTTGCTGCGCCAGCCAGGCCGGACTGGTCCGGTCGAGGTCGTGCAGCATGTCGATGAACTGGCCGGCCACGTGCTCGATCACCTGACTACCCTTGTCGGCGCTCGCCTGGCTTGCATCGCCGCAGGCGCCCGCCTGGTTCAGATCCTGAATCTGCCAGCCCAACTTGGCGCGGGCGTTGATTGACAGGTGCTTCGTCTCCTCCACGAGCGTTTC
>JBDSBD010000399.1:0-5189 GCA_039921765.1 Burkholderiaceae bacterium | reverse complement strand
GATCAGCTTGCCGGCGCCTTCCATCGCCGAGAGCAGCGTCGCCTCGGTGTAGCGCGCCGGCGGCTTGGTCTTGAGCGCGTTCACGGCGACGTCTTCGGTGCGCACGATCTCGCCCTGGGCCACCGCCACCAGGTTGGCATCGTCTTCCTGCACCTCGCGCCCGTAGACCGCGAGCCATCCAGGCTTGACCATGACCTTGCCGTTGGTCTGGAACCTGTGCTCCCGGTCACCCCCGGCCGCCGTGTTCTTCACGGTCGAGATGCGCGTCGTGACCATGAACTCGGCCGCCGGAAAGAACACCGCGAGAAAGCGCTTGACGACCATGTCGTAGAGCTTGGCCTCGATCTCGGAGAGGCTCCTCGGTGCCTGCAGGGTCGGAATGATCGCGAAGTGGTCCGAAACCTTGGCGTTGTCGAAGATGCGCTTGTTGGGCTTGACATAGCCCTGGCTGATGGCCGTCTTCGCGTGCACCGACAGTGCGCGCAGCGGCCCGGGCATGTCCTCCGTCGAGATCATCTTCATGGTCTGCTTGACGACGTCGACGTAGTCCTCGGGCAGCGCCTTGCTGTCGGTACGCGGATAGGTCAACACCTTGTGCTTCTCGTACAGCGCCTGTGCGATCGACAAGGTGGTCTTGGCCGAAAAGCCGAGGCGCGAGTTGGCCTCGCGCTGCAAGGTCGTCAGGTCGTACAGGCCCGGTGCGCTCTGCGTGCTCGGCTTGGATTCCTCGCTGACGCTGGCCGGCTGGCCGAGCGCAGCGTCGCGGATCGCCTGCGCGTCGCGCTCGTTCCAGACCCGGTCGGCGCGCTGCTCTGCATCGTCGGGGTTCTTCTTCCACTTCGGATCGAACCACTTGCCCTCGTACGCGCCAGCAGTCGCCGCGAACGTCGCCTTGATTTCCCAGTAGTCGCGCGCCACGTGCTTCCTGATCTTCTCCTCGCGCTCGACCATGATGGACAGCGTGGGCGTCTGCACCCGGCCCACCGTCGTCAGGAAGAAGCCGCCGTCACGTGAGTTGAACGCCGTCATCGCGCGCGTGCCGTTGATGCCCACCAGCCAGTCGGCCTCGGAGCGGCAACGCGCGGCGTCGGCCAGCGGCAGCATCTGCTGGTCGCTGCGCAGGTTCTCGAATCCCTCGCGGATCGCCGCCGGCGTCATGCTCTGCAGCCACAGCCGCCGGACCGGGTGCTTGCTCTTGCTGTGCTGCTGGATGAGGCGGAAGATCAGCTCACCCTCGCGGCCCGCGTCGCAGGCGTTGATCAGTTCGCTCACATCCTTGCGCTTGACGAGCTTCATGATTGCCGCGAGCCGCCCCTTGCTCTTGTCGATCGGGTTCAGGTCGAAGTGGGGCGGGATCACCGGCAGGTTCGCGAAGCTCCACTTGCCGCGCTTCACGTCGAACTCCTCCGGCGCCTTGATCTCGAGCAGGTGGCCCACCGCCGAGGTGACGAGATAGCGCTCGTTCTCGAAGTACTCGTCGTGCTTGTCGAACTTGCCGGCCAGCGGCGTGAGGGCGCGAACGATGTCCTGGGCGACAGAAGGCTTCTCGGCAATGATCAGTGACTTGCTCATGGTGGTTCGTCGATTCTTGAATTCGTGAATTCGTGTTGTGCGGCGCGCTCGAGCGCCGCGTCCATACAATCCGGGCTTCTCGCGCGCACACGTGTACGCGCTCGCGCCCATGATTTCAATGTACCTAAAGATTCCAATGCCGCAAGACAACGCCGCAAGCAACCCCGCGCCCGCACTGGCCGCGAACCGGCCCAAGGCCGGCGGCAGGCGCATCCAGGTCCGCAAGTCGGGCGTGCATGGCAAAGGGGTCTTCAGCACCACCACACTGAAGAAAGGCGAGGTGCTGATCGAATACAAGGGTGAGGTCATCACCTGGAAGGAAGCGCTGCGCCGCCACCCGCACGACCCCAAGCACCCCGACCACACGTTCTACTTCCACATTGATGACAAGCACGTCATCGATGCCAAGTTCGGCGGCAACGCAGCGCGCTGGATCAACCACGCCTGCACGCCGAACTGCGAGGCCGACGAGATCGACGGGCGCATTTTCATCAAGGCGCTGCGCGCGATCAAGCCCGACACCGAGCTGTTCTACGACTACGGCCTGATCATCGACGAGCCCTACACGCGCAAGCTGAAGAAGCAGTTCGAGTGCCGCTGCGGCACGCGCGGCTGTCGCGGCACGATGCTCGCGCCGAAGCGCTAGGCGATGGCCAACGACCCGCTTCACGGATGGGGCGCCGAGGCACTGTGGTCGCAGCTCGAGCCGCTGTTGCCGGGCCTGAGCGTGGAGATCGTGCGCAACATGGTCTCGACCAACACCGCGCTGCTCCAGCGCGCCCGCGGCGCCAGCCATCAGCGCGACTCGGACGCCATCGAGGCCGCGCAGGTACGCCACAGCGTCGAAGGCGCGGCGTTCGGGCGGCGCGCCATCGACGTCCAGCCCTGCCTGCTGGTGGCCGAGCACCAGAGCGGCGGACGCGGGCGCCAGGGACGCAGCTGGCAATCGAACCCGGGCGCCTCGCTGACCTTCTCGCTGTGCGTACCGCTCGCCAGCGTTGACTTGTCGGGCCTGTCGCTCGCGCTCGGCGTCGCGCTGTGCGACGCGCTCGACCCGGTGCGCGCATCGAAGCCCCAGCGCATCGGGATCAAGTGGCCCAACGACCTGTGGCTGCTCGACGCCACAGGCGCCGGCCGCAAGCTCGGCGGCATGCTGATCGAGACCGTGGCCGTGGGGCGGCAGCGCCTGGTGGTCATCGGGGTCGGTCTGAACGTGCGCGCCTTCGACGCCGCGCAGGTGTCCACCGGCTTTGCCGCCGTGCAGGAGATCGAGCCCGATGCCAGCGCACCGGCGCTGCTTGCACGTGTGGCGCTGCCGCTGGTGCAGGCGCTGCAACGCTTCGAGGCTGCGGGCTTCGAAGCCTTTGCCGAGCACTACGCGGCGCGCGACCTGCTGCGTGGCCGCGCGGTGCGCACCACCCAACCGGGGGTGAGCGAAGGCATCGCACAAGGCGTCTCGGCGCAGGGCGCCCTGCTGCTGCTCACGCCGGAAGGGCCCGTGAGCATCACCAGCGGCGAAGTCAGCGTGCGGCTGCAGCCGGACGCGACCGCGCCCTGATGCACGCCGCAGCCCGCCACCCGATGGCCGCGCCGCATCGCCACCGGAGACCGTGATGCTCAGAGCTCTGGTGCTGCTGCTCGTGCTCGCCAACGGTGCTTTCTACGCCTGGACACAGGGCTGGCTCGACGAGGCGGTGGGCGTGCGTGCGATCGGCGACCGCGAGCCCGAGCGCCTGGCGCGCCAGGTGCGCCCCGAGCTCGTGCGCATCCTGCCGCCGGATGCGGCCACGAGCAGCACGCGTGCGGCCGAGGCCGAACCGAACCCGCTGGCGTGCCTGGAGGCCGGGCCGTTCGGTGACGCCGAGGTCGCAGCCGCCGAAGCTGCACTGCAAGCCGCGGCACCTCACCTGGCCAACGGCCGCTGGGCGCGCATCGAGACCAGCCAGCCCGGCGCCTGGATCGTCTACATGGGCCGCTATGCGAGCCGCGACGCGCTGGCAAAGAAGGAAGACGAACTCAGGCGGCGCGAGGTCGCGTTCGAGGAGCTGCGCGACACGCCGGCGCTCGAGCCCGGCCTGGTGCTCGGCCGTTTCAATCAACGCGCCCAGGCCGACGCCGCGCTCGCGCGCCTGGTGCAGCAAGACATCCATACCGCGCGCGTGACCCAGCTTGCCCCCGCGGCCAGCACCTTCATGCTGCGCGTGGCTCAGGCCGACAGCACGCTCGCCGCGCGGTTGAGCACGCTGAAGGTGGGCGTGCTCGGGCGCGGCTTCGCCGCCTGCACCAAGGCTTCGGGCGGCTGACGCGCGTCGGCCCGCGCCGACGGGTCGACGGGTCGAACGTCAACGCGCGAGCGCTGCGGCGGATCTGAAGCGTCTGAACGCGATCCGGCGTCAATGCCCGCTGGGCAGGGTGCAGGTTGGTTCGACGCGCGGCGCGCGCTGAACCGGGCGGATCGACACGTGTCAGCGCTGTGCGCGACGCGGCGTGACCGCACCCACCGCGATCAGCGCCGCCAGGCCGGCGAGCAGCCCGCCCCAGCCAATCGCTCCGCCGCCGCCGTCTCCGGGCAACAGCGGCGCGGGCAGCGGCGTCGGGTTCGACGGGGTCGCCGATCCGGCGCTGAGCGCGACGCTCGTGGTGTCTTGTCGTGCGGCGCTGTCGGTCACGGTCAGACCGACCTCGACGATGCCACTGGCGCTGATGACCAGCATCGCGGTCGAGGCATTGGTTGCACTCGTGAAGCTCGCGATGTTCGCGCCACGCGTGATGGCCCATTGATAGGTCTGGATCGTCTGCCCGGACCCGTACACCCGCGAGCCCGAGCCATCGAGCGAAATCGGACTGCCGACCGGCACGGCGGTGGACGCGACACCGATGTTTGCGACCACGCTGGCCACCGCCAGGACGGCCTGGCCGGCATCGAGCATGCCGGCGCCGCAGGTGCTGGTGGTGCAAATGCATTCGGTGGTCTGGGCCACGTTGGAGGGCGCGCTGCACACCGGCACCGTCGGATCGCTGCTGGTGGTCGGGAAGGGCCGCGCGGTGGCTCGCAGCGCCGCCAGCACCTGCGCCGGCGTCAGCGCCGCATTCGCCGAGAACATCAGCGCCGCGGCGCCAGCCACGAGGGGCGCCGAAAAACTCGTGCCGAGCGACGCGTTCGCGCCGCCACTGCTGTAGACACCCACGCCGCCATAGGCCAGCGGCGCCGTGGTACCGGCGTTGGTGGTCGTGATCAACGGATACAGGCAGTCGCCGGTCAGGTTGACGCAGTTGCCGGCCGGCGCGCTGAGCGCGACCGCAGTGCCGAGGTCGGAAAAGCCGACCTTGGTGCCCGCGTGGCGCACCCCAGCCACTGCGATCACGCCGGCGCAGTTGGCCGGCGTGCCCACGGCCAGCCCATCGTTGCCGGCGGCCGCGACCACCACCACGCCAGCTGCGGTGAGCTGGTTCACGACTTGTTGATATCGGGCGTTGCAGGCGCCGGCACTGCCCAGGCTCAGGTTGATGACGCGCGCTGGGTTCGGGTTGTCGGGGATGCCGCCGATGTGAAATCCGCCGGCCCAGAGCATGGCATCCTGGATGTCCGAGTCATAGCCGCCGCACTTGCCCAGCAC
>JBDSBD010000398.1:0-3669 GCA_039921765.1 Burkholderiaceae bacterium | reverse complement strand
GTCGTACTGGCTCGGCGCGGTATTGCCCAAGTGGCGTTGTTGCTCGACCGACGCCGGCTCGGTGTCGCCCTGCGTCACGATGATGCGACGCAGGTTGGCACGGTGCTCGCCGGGCACGTCCTGCAAGGCCGGCTCGCCCTTGTGCTCGCCGAAGTGGATGGTCCGGTCCGCATCGGGGGCGGCCAGGAAGATGCCCCAGCGGTAGTCGGGCATCTTCACATGGCCGAACTGCGCCCAGCCCTCGGGCGTGGTGCTGGTGGCGGTGCGCAGGTAGACGTCGAAGCCCTGCGAGCCGGTCGGCCCCATGTCGGCCCACCAGTCCAGGTAGTTCGGCAGCCAGTGCTCGAGCGCACGCTGCAGCGTACGGTCTTCCGACAGGTTGACGTTGTTCGGGATCTTGCTGCTGTAGTCGATGCTGCTCATGAGTTTGTCCTGCTGTGTACTCTCGGTCGCGGGCAGGGCACCCGCGCCTTCGTCGATCGCTGCGTGGCCCGATCTCTGCGCGCCACGCCCCGTGCTCGGGTGGCTCTGCGCAGCCCGGTCCCTTGCTTCCCACCCTACACGCGATTCCAGTCGAATTGCGCCTTTGTTCCGGTGCCGTAGACCTTCAACGCGCCGCCCTCGCCGACCGCGTTCGGGCGGATGAAGATCCAGTTCTGCCACGCGGTGAGGCGCCCGAAGATGCGCGTCTCCATCGTCTCCTTGCCGGCGAAGCGCAGGTTCGCCTCCATGCCGCTGAGCGCATCCGGCGACAGGCTGACGCGCTCCTCGATGGCGATGCGCAACTCGTCGGCCCAGTCGATGTCGTCGGGCGCAGCGGTCACGAGGCCGAACTCCAGCGCCTGGTCGGCGTCGAGCAGCCTGCCGGTGCCGGCCTGCACCGCGCCGATCTCGCCGGCGTCGCCATAGAAGCGGCGCTGCAGGCGGGTTTCATGGCTGACCATCGGGTAGCTGCCGAAGTTCATGGTCGAGGCCGCGATCTTCGGCGCGGCCTGCGCGTCGTCGGGCAGCGCGAGCATGTAGCTTCGATCGGCCGCAAGGGCGATCTCGAGCAGGGTGCCTGCAAAGCACGAGCCGCGCTCGATCAGCGCGAACATCGAGCGTGAACTCACGTCCAGGCGCGCCAGCGTGCGCCGCAACAGGCCGATGGTTTCGCGCACCAGCCAGTGGGCACGCTGGGCCTCGAGCAGTGCGTCCAGCGCCAGCACATCCTCGACCTCGCCCTCGGTCCTGAGCAGCCAGGTGCCGATGTCGAGCTCGTTGCTGCGCAGATGCAGGATCGCATCCTCCAGCTCGCGCGCCATCTGCAAGGGGTACCAGGCGGCGCCGGCGGCCTCGACCGTCCGGATGTCGTCAGGCTGCCTGCCCGCCGGCCCCTTGACGGTGAGCGTGGCGGTGCGGCCGGGGCGATCGATGACGATGCCGACATGACGATAGGTGACCGCATCGGGCGCGAGCACCTTCTCCAGCGCTGGCAGCGCCACTCCCTTGGCATCGGCCGGCCGATCACTCTGCGCCGCGAGCTCGAGCGCGCGCTCCTGCACGCGCTGCGCGAAGCCCTGCGTCTTGACAACCTCGTCGACGAGGCGCCAGTCCTTGGCCCGCTGGCCACGCACGCCTTCACTGGTGGTGCAGAAGATGTCGGCGTGGTCGTGGCGGACCTTGCGCTTGTCGGTGAGCCGGGTCAGCCCGCCGGTGCCGGGCAGCACGCCGAGCAGCGGCACCTCGGGCAGACTCACCGCCGAGGAGCGGTCGTCCACCAGAATGATCTCGTCGCAGGCCGCCGCGAGCTCGTAGCCCCCGCCGGCACAGGCGCCGTTCACGGCGGCCAGGAACTTCAGGCCCGAGTGCCGGCTGGAGTCTTCCAGGCCGTTGCGCGTTTCGTTCGTGAACTTGCAGAAGTTCACCTTCCACGCATGGCTGCTCTTGCCGAGCATGAAGATGTTGGCGCCCGAGCAGAACACCCGGTCCAGGCCGCTGGTGACGATCACGCTGCGCACCTCGGGGTGCTCGAAGCGGATGCGCTGCACCGCGTCGTTCAGCTCGATGTCCACACCCAGGTCGTAGCTGTTGAGTTTGAGCTTGTAGCCCTCGCGCAGGCCGCCATCCTCGTCGATCGCCAGGGTCAGCGTGGCGACCGGGCCCTCGAAGGACAGGCGCCAGTGCCGGTACTGCTCAGGCCGCGTCTCGTAGTTGACAACGGGAGATGACGGGTTCATGGCATTCCTTCCATTCACGCAGTATTGTGCACATTCATACGAATTCGTGAAATATACTGCACAACTTGCGGCAGATCAAGCCGGCTCATTCGTCGGATCGCTCCCGCCGCTCGCTCCGCGTCAGCCGATCATGCCCAGTTCCGCATCGAGTTGCTTGCGCAGACCGGCCAGAGCCCCCTCCTGTGTCATCCCGCTGGTGTCGAACACCGCATCGGCCTTCGAGTAGAACGCCGTGCGGCTTTCGAGGATGCGCTTCAGGTCGTCCATCGCCTCGCTGTTGCCGCCCGGTCCCGCCATCGGCCGCGTGTCACCTTGCGCAAGCACGCGGCTCATGTGCTCCTCGGGCGTGGCGCGCACCCACACCGTGTAGCAGTGCGTGAGCAGCAGTCCGAACGTGGCCGGCTCGGAGACGATGCCGCCCGGGGTGGCGATCACGGCGCGCGGCAACTGCCGGATCGTGTCCTCGAGCGCGCGCTGCTCATAGCGCCGGTAGGCCGCCGGGCCGTACAGCGAGTGCAGCTCCGACAGCGTGCAGCCGGCGAGCGCCTCGATGCGGCGATTGAGCTCGATGAACGGCAGCTCCCAGCCCTGCGCCAGCGCACGCCCGAGCGTGCTCTTGCCGGCACCGCGCAACCCGATCAGCGCAACCCTCTGGCGCCGCGCGGACTTGCTCGCCGATGCGCCGAACAGGGTCGAGAGCGCGGCGCGCGCCTGCGCCAGCTCGGCATCGTCGCGGCCACGCAGGATCTCGCGGATCATCAGCCACTCGGGCGAGCTCGCGGTCTCGTCGCCGACCAGCTCGGCGAGCGTGCAGTTCAAGGCCCGGGCGAGCTGCCGCAGAAACTGCACCGAGGCGTTGCCGACACCCAATTCGACATTCGCCAAGTGGCGCTCGGAGACGTCGGCGGCCTTGGCCAGGCTCTTGCGGGTCAGCCCGCGGCGCGCCCGCAGCGCCCGGGTTCGCTCGCCCAGCGCGGCAAGCAGCGGGTCTTTGGGCGCGGTGTCCGCGGAGTCGGGGAACGAGGTATCCAAGCGGCGGCCTTCGGGTTTCTGTCAGGATGGGTGAAGCGGGTTCAGCGTTATAGTGCAGCGAGGATGCAACATATTACATTGCTCCGCATCAAATTCTGCCTCAATCGATCCGAATCAGACCCCACCCCGCTCCCAGGCGCACCATGCCGCAGACCCTGCCCTCACCACCCAATCCACCGCCGGAGCGCTTCAACGCCGCCGCGCACCTGCTCGCGCTGAACACCGGGCGCGGCGCCAAGACCGCCTACATCGACGACAGCCGGCGCCTGAGCTATGCCGAGCTGGCGGAGCGGGTGCAGCGCTGCGCTGCCGGTCTGCTGGCGCTCGGGCTGCGGCGCGAAGAGCGCGTGCTGATGGTGATGCATGACAGCATCGACTGGCCGGTGGCCTTCCTCGGCGCGCTCTACGCCGGCATCGT
>JBDSBD010000397.1:0-7483 GCA_039921765.1 Burkholderiaceae bacterium | reverse complement strand
GCGCCACGGCGCCGACCGCGTGTTGAAGTACGCGTACGAACTGGCGCAATCGCGGCCGCGCAAGCACCTGACGGTGGCGACCAAATCGAACGGCATCGCGATCAGCATGCCGTGGTGGGACGGTCGGGCCGACGCGGTGGGTGCGGCCTACCCCGAGATCACGGTTGACAAGCAGCACATCGACATCCTGACGGCGCGCTTCGTGCTGCAGCCGACGCGTTTCGACGTCGTCGTGGCCTCCAACCTGTTCGGCGACATCCTGTCCGACCTGGGCCCGGCCTGCACCGGCACGATCGGCCTGGCGCCGTCGGCGAACCTGAACCCGGAGCGCAAGTTTCCGTCGCTGTTCGAGCCGGTGCACGGCTCGGCACCCGACATCTGCGGCAAGAACATCGCGAACCCGGTCGCGATGATCTGGTCGGCCGCGCTGATGCTCGATTTCCTCGGCCACGGCACGGGCGCGGGCAAGGCCGCGCACGACGCGATCGTGCGCGCAATCGAGACCGTGCTGATCAAGGGGCCGCGCACGCCCGACCTCGGCGGCACGGCCACGACGTCTTCGATGGGCGAAGCCATCGCCGCGCTCGTGGCCGCGAGTCCGGCCTGATCGAGCGATCAGTAGCCCAGCGCCAGCCCGGTGCGGCGACGCGGATCGTTGGCGCCGTAGAAGCGGTTCTTGCCCACCGGCTTGCCGCCCAGCGTGGGCGCGCCGATCAGGATCGCCGCCAGGTGGTTGGCCGGTGCGTGCATGCTCAGCTTGTGGCCCATGTGCTCGAGGATGCGCACGGTGTCGGGGCTGAGCGCGAACGGCTCGATCTGGGTCGCCTCGGGCAGCCACTGCTGGTGAAAGCGCGGCGCATCGACCGCCTCCTGCACGTCCATGCCGTAATCGACCACGTTGAGGATGGTGTGCAGCACTGACGTGATGATGCGACTGCCGCCCGGCGTGCCCAGCACCATCACCGGCTTGCCGTCCCGCGTGACGATGGTCGGGCTCATCGAGCTCAGCGGCCGCTTGCCCGGTGCGATCGCGTTGGCCTCGCCCTGCACCAGGCCGTAGAGGTTGGGCACGCCCACCTTCGCGGTGAAGTCGTCCATCTCGTCGTTGAGCAGCACGCCGGTCGTGGCCGCCAGCACCTTGGCACCGAACCAGTTGTTGAGCGTGTAGGTCACCGCCACCGCGTTGCCCCAGCGATCGACGATCGAATAGTGTGTGGTGTTGGTGCCCTCGTGCGGCGCCACGCCGGGTTTCAGGTTCTGCGACACGCCGGCGCGGCTCGGGTCGATCGCGGCGCGGATCTTCGCGGCATAGCCCTTGTCGAGCAACCGCTTCAGCGGGTTCTTCACGAAGTCCGGGTCGCCGAGGTAGCTGTTGCGGTCGACGTAGGCATGGCGCATCGCCTCGATCTGGTAGTGCACCGCCTGCGCCGAACGAAAGCCCAGCTCCTTCAGCGGATAGCCTTCGAGCACGTTCAGCATCTCGCACAGGATCACGCCGCCCGAGCTCGGTGGCGGCGCCGAGACGATGCCGTAACCGCGGTAGCTGCACTCGACCGGTGCAAGCTCGCGCGTCTGGTACTGGTCGAGGTCGACCTGCGTGATGATGCCGCCGCCGGCCCGGCTGGAGGCCGCGATCGCGGCACCGACCGGGCCCTTGTAGAAACCGTCCGCGCCGTGCGCATCGATCGCCCTCAGGGTGCGCGCCAGGTCCTTTTGCACCAGCGTGTCGCCGGCCTGGAACGGTTCACCGTGGTTCAGGAAGATCGCGGCGCTGGGCGCGTCTTTGCGGAAGTCGTCGGTCGCGGAGTGCAGCATGTCCACGTCGCCCTGCTCGAGCGCGAAGCCGCGCTCGGCATAGGCAATCGCCGGCGCGATCAGCGCCGAGCGCGGCAACGTGCCGTACTTCGTGCGCGCCAGCTCGAGCCCCGAGACCGTGCCCGGCACGCCCACCGCAAGATGCCCCACCGTGCTCAGGCCCTTGACCACGTTGCCGGCCGCGTCGAGGTACATGTTCGCGGTGGCGGCCAGCGGCGCCTTCTCGCGAAAGTCGAGAAAGGTCTTGCGCCCATCGGCCAGTTCGATCGTCATGAAGCCGCCGCCGCCCAGGTTGCCGGCGGCCGGGTACACGACCGCCAGCGCATAACCCACCGCGACCGCCGCATCGACCGCGTTGCCGCCGTCCTTGAGCACATCGACGCCGACCCGTGTGGCCAGATGCTGGGCCGTGACAACCATGCCCTGCTCGGCGGCCACCGGCGCCATCGAGGCCGCGTGGACCGCCAGGCTGCAAGCGGCGAACAGCGCCAGCACGAACGAGCGGGCGTGAAGATGAAATGGCATGGCGCGACTCCGAACCTCGAATGAAAACAGGGTTGACTGACTCACGGCTGCGCCTCCTCAAGAGTCACCGCCTCCTCCAGACCCGGGCGAATCATTCAGGAGCGAAACGTCGCGCCCGCTCAACCGCGCAGCGGCAGCGCGATGCCGATCGCGATGAACACCCCGCCGCAGGCCTGGTTGAAGCGCCGTCCGACGCGCCGCAGCCACGGGCTGATGCGATGCGCCATGCTGGCGATGACCAGCTCCGTCGTGATCTCGATCGCGGCGAACGTTCCGGCCATGACGACGAACTGGACGACGAGGCTTCGCGCCGGGTCGATGAACTGCGGAAGAAAAGCCGCGAAGAACAACAGCCCCTTCGGGTTGGTGAGCGCGGCGAGTGCCCCTTGCCGGAACAGCGACCCACCGGCCCTCGGTTGCACCGAGGCCCGGGCATCGATGCCGATCGGTGGCGCGCGCCAGACTTGAACACCGAGCCAGACAAGGTAGGCGCCGCCCAGCCACTTCATCACGGTCAGCCAGACCAGCGACGCCTTGAGCAGCGCACCGATGCCGAACATCGAAAGGGCAACGACGGTGACGAAACCGCAGGCGCCTCCGAAGATGGTGTAGAGCGCCTTGCGCCGACCGTGCAGCGCCCCGTGCGTCAAGGCCAGCAGCCCGTTGGGCCCCGGCGACAGCGAAAGCCCGACGGCAGCCAGCAGGTAGATGAGCCAGGTGTGGAGGTTCATGGCGTTCGAGGAGTACCGGAT
Source organism: Burkholderiaceae bacterium (assembly GCA_039921765.1). GTDB lineage: Bacteria > Pseudomonadota > Gammaproteobacteria > Burkholderiales > Burkholderiaceae_C > JBDSBD01. Next base: position 4,391 of record JBDSBD010000397.1, on the reverse strand, counting down.
TCACAGGCTGGCGTAGTGCGCGCCGGCGATGACGAACGGCAGGACCAGCTCGGGGATCAGGTAGCCCAGCCAGACTGCGGCGGGCTTGGGCAAGCCCACCTTCGAGATCGAGATCAGGCGCCCCACGCCCGCCAGCAAGACGCCCAGCGCGAGCAGGTAGACGAGAAATCCCTGCTGGCGGATCGTGGCGCCGGCCCACACGCAGATGATGCCGGTCGACAGGTAGACGCCGGCCATGAACCGGTGCACGTTGTCCAGCCGTGGCGATGTGTCGGGCTCGCCGAGGTACATCTGGAGCAAGCCGCCGAAGATCGCGATCGCGGCGACAAGGAACAGGCCGATCTGGGTGATGTGCTGACCGAGACTCAAAGGTGCTTCAACGGGCATGGTGATTCCTGCGTGTGCCTGCACATTGGACATCAGCGGCGTCAGTCAGGCGACGTCCCCGGTGGGAAAGTGCGCGGTGTGGATGGGTGTGATCGGTGACCGGGTGGCCGTCGCTCCTGCTTCAAGAAGCTGGATTGTCCGCCGCGCCGCCCGGCACCGCCGACTGCGGGTCTGCGGACGGCCGAGGCGATGGGAGATCCGATGCGGTACCGGGCTTCGTGGCGAACGTGATCGCCGCAAGATGGGCTTCGTAGCGCTCGAGCACGTCGTCGATCACCTGCTGCCGGGTGAGGCCCATCAGGTCATAGCCGCCCGAGCCGCTCTGCGTGAACACCTCGAGCCGGTAGTAGACGTCAGTCTCACGCGACATCTTCCCGCTGAACGTCGGCACCGGCGCCTCGACGAGGCCGACCTGGTAGTGGAATGCGCGCTGCGCGTCCGTTGCGACCCGCGCCCGACCCCTTCGAGCAACGCCCGCATCGCGCAGCCGATGCTCGGCGCACTCCAGCTCACGGCCGCGCGTGGCGATGCGTGCGCTCCTCAATCGTCGCGAACCCGGCGCTCGGCTGCGCGCGCTTCAGGGCATCGACGGATCAGCCGCGCCAGTAGTTGTTTGCTGCGGCGATGGTCTGAAAGTTGATCGCGATGACTTGTGAAGCCGCCGTCAGTGCATCCGCAGAGTGCGAATATTCCGGTCGCAACGCCTTCAGCGTTTCCATGTCCGGTTGGGTGTACTTGACACCGCGGCGGCTGAGCGTGATGGCAAGCTCGAAGCCTTCCTGCGGCGTGGCAGTCACCAGTGACGGGAGCCATGTATCGGCCATGTCTGTTTCCTGTGGTTGGAACGCCAGCAGGATAACGGAATGAATGGCGCGGCGCCGGCTGGAACACAATCGCCGCCAGCGACTGCACGGCGCACGGCCTTGCAGTGACAACCAGCGCTGCGGCGCATGCGCGGACCTGCTGCCTGTCAACCTGGAGATCAAACACCATGACAGACCCATCCTCGCACCCGACACCGGCGTTCGCCGCCGCAGCCGAGCCCGCCGCACCCCCGTCCGCGCCGCCGCGTGCGCCGCTGACCACGCTGGCGCCTCAGGTTGTGGTGCCGGCGCTGCTGGTGCTGGGCGTGCTGCTGGCGTTCTGCGGTGTGTTCCCGCAGCGCGCCGACCAGTTGTTCTCGGGCGCGCAGTCCTGGGTGGTGGGCCATTTCGACTGGTTCTATACCGTGGCCGTCACGGTGTTCCTGATCTTTCTGGTGCTGGTCGCCGCCAGCCGCTTTGGTGACATTCGCCTCGGCCCAGACGACGCCGTCCCCGAGTTCAGCTTCGTGTCGTGGACGGCGATGCTGTTTGCCGCCGGCATGGGCATCGGGCTGATGTACTTTGGCGTCGGCGAGCCGCTGCAGCACTACCTCAAGCCGCCCACGCAGATCGGTGGCACGCCAGCGGCGGCGCGCGAGGCGCTCGAGGTCACCTTCTTCCACTGGGGCTTTCACGCCTGGGCGATCTACGGCACGCTGGGCCTGGTGCTGGCGTACTTCGGCTTTCGCTACAACCTGCCGCTGACCCTGCGCTCGGGCCTCTACCCCTTGCTCAAGGAGCGCATCAACGGCCCGATCGGCCACACCGTGGACGCGTTCGCGCTGGTTGCCACCATTGCCGGCATCGCCACCACGCTGGGCTACGGCGCGCTGCAGCTGTCCGCCGGCCTGGGCAAGGTGACGAGCTGGGACACCTCCACGCAGACCTTTCAGCTCGGCATCATTGCCGTGGTGGTGCTGCTGGCGGGCATCTCGGCGGTGACGGGGCTGGACAAGGGCGTGCGCGTCCTGAGCGAGTTCAACCTGTCGCTGTCGTTCCTGCTGCTGGCCTTCGTGATCGTGGCCGGGCCGACCGTGTTCATTCTCCAGGCGCTGAGCGCGAACATCGGCAACTACATCTCCAGCCTGGTGCAGCTTTCACTGCGCACCTTTGCCTATGAGCCCACGCGCGATGCCGGCTGGTTCCACGGCTGGACGATCCTGTACTGGGCCTGGTGGATCTCCTGGTCGCCGTTTGTCGGCATGTTCATTGCCCGTATTTCGCGCGGGCGCACCATCCGCGAGTTCGTCGTCGGCGTGCTGCTGGTGCCCACCGCGTTCAACCTGCTGTGGATGACGGCCTTCGGCAACGGCGCCATCTGGGTTGACACCCACATCGCCAACGGCGCGCTGGCGCAGGCCGTGGGCAACGTCGATGCGCTGCTGTTCCGCTTCTTCGAGTTCCTGCCCTGGACCACCGCGGTGTCATGGCTGGCCATCCTGCTGATCACCGTGTTCTTCATCACCTCGGCCGACTCGGGCTCGTTCGTGGTGGACTCGATTGCCTCGCGCGGCGACCCCCGGTCGCCGGTCTGGCAACGCCTGTTCTGGGCCATCGTGCTGGGCATCACGGCTGGCGTGCTGCTGCTGGTCGGGGGCCTGAAGGCCTTGCAGGCCATGACGCTGGTGGCCGCGCTGCCGGTGGCGCTCATCATGCTGGTGCTGTGCTTCGGGCTGTGGCGCGGGCTGCTGGCCGACCGTGCGCATTCGATGCAGGATCTGGCGCCGGCCACCAACTTCTGTAGCGGCCAGCACTGGCGCCGCCGGCTCGAGCAGATCGTGCACGAAACCACCCAGCGCGACGTGCGCCAGTTCCTGCAGACCGTGGTGCTGCCGGCCATGCACGAGGTGGCACGCGAGCTTCACGAGCGCGGCGTCAAGGCCGAAGTGCATGAAAACCTGGCGCCGGACACCGACACGGATGCGCCCGACATGGTGCGCCTGACGCTGCCCGACACCGAAATGCGCGACTTTGTCTACGGCGTCAAATCGGTGCACCGGCCGGCGCTGGTGTTCCTGGTGCGCGAGGCCGCCAAGACCGGCGAGCGCGAGGAGATCTACCAGCCGATGACCTTCTTTGCCGACGGGCGCCTGGGCTACGACGTCCAGTACCTGCGGCGCGAGGAAATCATCGTCGACATCCTGCGCCACTATGAGCGCCACCGCGCCGTGCTGGCCGACAAGCGCATGCAACTGCTCAACCGCGCGCCCAGCCACGGCGATCCGGCCTGAGCGGCCGGCGCCGCGGGCGCGCGCCATGCGGACCGACGGCGACCTGGCTCAGCGTTGCCATTCGCCACGACTACCGCATCGAGCCTCCATGACCCTCCGGGAGGGAGCGTTCACGCCTCACCGCGCGACGCCGCGGACTCGGGCAGGCCGAACACCCGATCGAAGGCCCATGTGAAGGCAATCGCGTAGACGAAGAAGAAAGCCAAAAGCCCAAGGTTCGCCAGGAACGCATTGAGCGCCGAAGTGTTCAACCAGAGTGCCATCACCGGAACCAGGATGACCGTGAGGCCGCCCTCGAAGCCGATGCCGTGCGCCAGCCGCCTGGCAAACGAGCGGCCGCGCACCGATTGACGCGCTTCCCAGCGCTCGAAGAGCGTGTTGAACACATAGTTCCACGCCAGGGCTATCGTCGAGAGGACGACGGCCAGTGCCAGCGTCGAGGCAGCGGGTTCATCGAAGAGGACGCTCAACACCGGGCCAACGAAGGCAATGGCGAAGACCTCGTACAAGATGGCCTGGAGAACGCGCCGGGTTCTGGGTTTCATTACGACGTTGCGGTGGACTTGCTCGGCTTGAATGGGGCTTGACGCAGAGGTCAGCGGCAAGCTTATCGGCAGCTTGAAAAAACGGCGCCGGATGTCGCGCGCGATTCATCGGCAGCTTTGCGCCACAGAGAGGCCCGACGGCTCCCGTTCTACCGATCGGTGGTGACCACGTGATTGGAATGGAGCCCCACCGAGCGGTTCGCATCTGGGTCCACACCACTCGGCGCATCGCGCGCTCGGTGCAACACGGCCGTCTTTAGAGTGGCTTTCTGCTCTCTGTCTCGGCATCGCCTTCGCCATCCGTCATGCATTGAACGCAAACCAAATTCAGCTTGGCAATGAAAAAGAGAAAACCGTTGATTACT
>JBDSBD010000396.1:0-5093 GCA_039921765.1 Burkholderiaceae bacterium | reverse complement strand
GCACGAGGCACTGCGCGCCGACCTGCTGGTCGACACCGTGGGCGGCCCGCCGCTGGCGGCGATGCTTCCGGCGGTTGTGCCTGGCGGCCGGGCGGTGCTGGTGGGCTACACCGGCGGCAACACGCTCAGTCTCGAGCTGGCGCAGTTCCTGCAGCGCGACGTGGCGCTGCTGCCGCTCAACATGTTCAGGCGCGAAGGCGCCGGCCGAGCCGTGGCGCCGGAGCTGCTGGCGCGCCTGGGCGACGGGCGGCTGCGGCTTCAGGTCACGAGCTTCGCAATGAGTGACGCGGCCACGGCGCTGCAATGGATCGCCGAGCGCGGGCACCGTGGTCGGGCGGTGCTGGTGCCACGTGGCTGAGTGCCCGCAGCGCGTTGCCGCGCCGCGCGAGGTCGGGCGCGCTACTTGACCAGCAGATCGGGCAGCCAGGTGCCAAGCTGCGGGAAGGCCAGCAGCAGCACGAGCACCAGCAGCTCCAGGCCAAGGAAGGGCAGCGCGGCGCGATAGACCTCGGCCATCGTGATGTGCTTGGGCGCCACGCCCTTCATCACGAACAACAGCAGCCCGAACGGCGGGGTCAGGAAGGCGATCTCCATGGACAGCAGGTACAGCACGCCGAGCCACAGCAGGTCGATGCCGGCGGAATTCGCGAGTGGAATGAACAGCGGGATGGTGATCATCAGCATGCTGACCTGGTCGACGAAGCAACCCAGGAACAGCAGGATCAGCACCATGCCGATCACGAGCCCGAAGGGGGAGAGGCCGGAGTCGCCGACCAGCGCGACGAGCCCGTTGGTCGCACCCGAGAACGCGAGGATCTGCGCGAACGTGACCGAGGCCACGATGATGAACAAGGTCATCACGCTGACGCGTGCCGTCTCGCGCAGCGAGATGGTGAGGTTTGCCCAGGTGAGCGAGCGGTAGCCGAGCGCGGCCAGCGCCGACGCGACGCAGCCGAGCGCCGCCGATTCGGTCGGGGTGGCGATGCCACCGACGAGGCTGCCGATCACCGCGACGAAGACGAGCGACAGCGGCAGCACGTCGACGACGAACGGCCGAAAGCGCGCCCAACCTTGCAGGCTCGGTGCGTCATCGCGTGGCGAGCGACTCGGGTCGACGACGCAGACCGTGATGATGTAGCCGATGAACAGAACCGCCATGATCAGCGCCGGAATGATGCCGGCGATCAGCAGCTTGGAGATCGACATGCCGGCAAGGCTGCCCAGCAGCACCGCCAGGGCCGATGGCGGGATCAGCATCGCGATTCCGCCGGTGGCCATGATCGGCCCCATCGCGATGCGCGGCTCGTAGCCGCGCTTGAGCATGTCGGGCAGCAACGCGCTGCCGAGCATCGCGGTGTTGGCAAGCGACGAACCCGACAGCGCCGCGAACACCGTGCCGCCGACCACGCTGACGATCGGCAGGCGCCCGGGCACGCGCGCAATGAGCTTCTCGATCGCGTTGATGGCCCGAAACGCGACACCGCTGTGCAGCAAGATCTCGCCCATCAGGATGAACAGCGGGATCGGTGCGAGCGAATAGTTGGTCAGCGCCGTCACCGAGTTGCGCACCATCTGCGACAGCCCGGCGTCGCCGCCGAGAAAGGTCATGGCGCCGGCAATGTTGACGACGAAGAACGCGAACGCCACCGGCAGCCCGAGCAGCAGGAACACGCACAGAGGCCCGATCATCACCAGCAGCGCGGCTTCCCAGCTCATGGGTGATCCTCGTCCGCCGTCAGAGCTCGAGCCGGGCGCTGGGGCCGGCGTTCCCGAGTGCAAGGCGGCGTGCAAACTCGAGCGCCAGCAAGGCCATCGATACGGCGATCACCGCGTACAGCCACCACTCCGGAAAGATCATGGTCTTGAGCACGATGTTGCCGGCTTCGAGCGCGCGCCAGGCCACGCGCACCGCATAGACGAGCAACACGACGCACACCGCGAGGCCGATCGCGTCGCCGAAGCGTCGGATGGCCGCACCCACCCGCGGCGGCAGCGCGGTCACCAGAAAGTCGACCTGGACGTGACCGTTCACACGCAACAACCAAGGCGCGGCGAGAAAGGTGGCGCCGAACAGGGCGTACTCCACCATCTCCGCCAGGCCGTTGATCGTGCCGCCGGCGAGGCTGCGCAGCAGCACGTCCCAGGTCGTCGCCAGCGCGATCAGGCCGAACACCACGCCGGCGCCGACCCCGAGCCCGTCGAGCAGCCGGGCATACCATCCGCGCATCCGTCGCCCCTACTTCGCGAGCAGCTTGCGCAGCGCGTCGGCGTGCTGCGGTGCAACCTTCTGGACGTAGGCCCAGCCCGCCTCGCGCGCGGTGTGCAGCCAGGCTTCGCGCTCCTTGCCCTCGAAGGTGATGGTCTTGATGCCGGCGTCGGCCTGCTTCTTCATCTCGGAGACGTTGATCGCGGCGTTGTCGGCGTTGGTCGCCTCGATCTCGGTGGCAATGCGCGTCAGCAGCGCGCGCTGAGCGTCGTTGAGCTTTTTCCAGTGGTCCAGGTTGACCAGGAAGTTCACGTCGACGACGTAGAAGCCGGGATCGACGCGGTACTTGGTCTTCTCCTGACAGCCCAGGTCGAGGATGCCCTGGATCGGCCAGCCGTAGCCATCGATCACGTTGCGCTCGAGCGCGGTGTAGACCTCACCCGGCGCGGTTTGCACGAGGTTGGCGCCGAGTTCCGTGAAGAAGGCGCGATAGACCGGCGTCACGCGGATCGTCAGGCCGTGCAGGTCGGGTTTGGCGATCGGCTTGTTGAGGTAGAGGTGGAACGGCACACCGTCGCCCGTGCGCGCGAGGTAGTACGCATTGAGCTTTTCGTTGTGCAGCTTGTTCAGGTATTCCCAGGCGCCATTCTTGCGCTGCTCCTGGATGGTGTGCTCGGCGAGCTTGAGCGCCTCGGCCTCGGGCATCAGGTTGGTGTAGAAGGCGCCGGTCACGTTGGCGATGTCAACCACGCCGTTCTTGACCGCATTGCCGACCTCGAACGGCGGCATCGCCTTCGGCCCGCCGATGTAGTTGATCTTGACGAGCCCCTTGCCCTCGGCGTTGACCTTCTTGATGAAGGCCTCGAACGGCTTGGCGAAAGCCGTGCCTTCCTGGAAGGCGTTCACGGCGCGCAGCGTCACTTCCTGCGCCGATGCCAGCATGGGGGTCAGGCAGGCGGTTGCGACAGCGAGGGCGCACAGGGTGGTTTTGCAGGTCATGGGGTGGTCTCCTTTGGTTTGGCCCGTGAAGGCCGACGGGCGCTCGGCATCGTGGTCGTCCGGTTGTTGATTCCGCCGCGCTCGTCGCCGCCGGCATCGACCGAGGCCGGCCGGTGCAGCTCGATCAGCCGGCGCAGCGCGTTCTTGAATTCCTCGGCGTGCTTCAGGCCGAACGGCTGCAGCACCCGGCTCTCGTGTTCGCGCGCCAGCGGGATCAGTCCGGCGACCACTTTCTGGCCCGCTGGCGTGATGCACACCAGTGTGATGCGCCGGTCTCCGTCGTCGTTCACGCGTTCCACATAGCCCTTGCCCGCCATGCGGTCGAGCTGGCGCGTCACGGTTGGCTGCTTGCCGAGCACGAGGTGCGCGAGCCGCCCGGTGCTCACGGCGCGGCCGTCTGCCAGCGAAGCCAGCACGCGCCACTCGGCGATCGACAGGCCGCACTGGCGCACGACCCGGTGGAACTCGGACGAGATCAGCAGGCTCGCCTGGGCCAGCAGCGCAGGCAGGTAGCCGTCGACGAAAAGGTCGGGCGGGCGATCGTCTGTCGTCACGGTGGATTCGGCGCGGGCCATGCCGGCATCTTGGCCGCAGGAGCGGCAAATTCCTCTCGGTGTCATCCCGCTTGACGCATCACAATGCATATGTTTAACTCTAAAGCATTAACAACGCGACGGGGCCTGCCATGCGCCTCGTCGTCCCGGGTTCGCGAGGTGCGCAATGGCTGAGAGATCGTTTGTCGAAGAGGTCAAGAAGCTGCGGCTCGGGGAGGGCGAGGTCTTCCGTGGCGAGGGCATCCTGGCCGTCACCAAGGCGCTGCTCGAGTCGGGCGTGGCGTATGTGGCGGGCTACCAGGGCGCGCCGATCTCGCACCTGATGGATGTGCTGGCCGATGCGCAGGACATCCTGGCCGAGCACGGCATCCGCTTCGAGAACAGCGCGAGCGAAGCCACTGCCGCCGCCACGCTGGCGGCCTCGTTGAACTACCCGTTGCGCGGCGCCGTGACGTTCAAGTCGACGGCCGGCACCAACGTGGCGTCCGACGCGCTCGCCAACCTGTCCTCGGGCGGCGTCACCGGGGGCGCACTGATCATCATCGGCGAAGACTATGGTGACGGCTCGTCGATCATGCAGGAGCGCAGCCACGCCTTCGCGATGAAGTCACAGATGTGGTTGCTCGACCCGCGGCCCAACCTGCCCTGCATCGTCGAGGCGGTCAAGCACGGCTTCGAGCTGTCGGAGGCCAGCCACACCCCGGTGATGCTGCAGTTGCGCATCCGCGCCTGCCACGTGCACGGCGAGTTCATTGCGGCGGCAAACCGCCGCTCGGCCTTCACGCTGGGCCAGGCGCTCGAGACGCCGCAGCGCGATGTGAGCCGGATCGTGCTGCCGCCGGCGAGCTTCATGCACGAACGTGAGAAGGTGACCGAGCGCTGGCCGGCCGCGGTGCGCTTCATCGAATCGCGCGGGCTCAACGAGTTCTTCGCCGACGGCGCCGACGACATCGGCATCGTCGTGCAGGGCGGCAACTACAACACGTTGATGCGCGCGCTCGAGCGGCTCGGCGTGGCCGATGTCTACGGCAACTCGAAGATTCCGCTGTACGTGATGAACGTGGCCTACCCGGTCATCGACAGTGAGGTGCTGCGCTTCTGTGAAGGCAAGCGCGCCGTGCTGATGGTCGAGGAAGGACAGCCCAATTTCATCGAACAGAACATCGCGACCATCCTGCGCCAGGGCGGCTGCACCACGACGTTGCACGGCAAGGACATCCTGCCACTGGCGGGTGAATACAGTGCCGGCGAACTGCTCAAGGGTGCGCGCGCATTTCTCGAGCGCTATGGGCGCGTCGAGCCGAAGCGCGCGCCGGCGGTGGCCGAGCCGGCGC
>JBDSBD010000395.1:0-12183 GCA_039921765.1 Burkholderiaceae bacterium | reverse complement strand
CGATACTGGCAGACTCCAAGAACGGTTTGAGTAGTTCGGCTTCGCGCTCAGGGGTGAAGTGCTCTCTGTGTCGCCCTCCGCGCACAGACTTGCCTTTATCGCCTACGGCGCCACCCGCAATGAATTGGTTACGCAATCGACACGTCCAACCTTTGGACAATCCGATGGCCTGTGCTGTTTGCTCCAGACTCATGCCGTACCGGAGTGGCAAGACAACCGCCTGTGCTTGTCGTAACTGCTCAATCGTCGTCGCTGAAGCTATGGCTTGGAGTGCGCTATCCAGTACATCTTGGCCGCGCGGTGGTCGTGACATGTATTACCTCATTGGTTTCTTTATTGAGGTTATTATTGCACTATTGATGTAGAAATTGAATAAGACAAACTTAATATATATCAATCATACTGACCTAATGTCTTCCATTAGAAATTAGGGGTTATTAGAAAATCTCGGTTTATGGCGATCGCGTTGGCAGATCATCAACGAATGCCCTAGTCCGCCGATCGAATCGCAAAATCGCCACGCGATGATTACCGACCCGGTCCGGCAGCGAGAAAGTTAGAGGCGGCAATGTCTCCACGCGGAAATCTCGAAGTCGATCGAGATTCCCCGCGAAGCCTTCCCGGTCGATTAACCTCGTTGAACGGCGCGCCCCCTCCACGAATACCTCTGCGGCAGCGAACGCGATGTTCTCCGGCCCTGCCTTTTGACCGATCCCCCCAACGTTGGCCGCGACGTGCACTAGAACCAGGCGGTCTACCATCGCTGGTGGAAGTTCATCGATGCGCGAGCCCAACCAGCCCGCATGCGCGGCAATCGGGAATCGTTGCGCGTGGTTGGAGCTATCAGCGAACAACGAGCTGTGCTTGATCAGCTGATCAATGGCACCAAGGTAAAGGCAGGCATCGACTCGATCGTCGCTCAAAAGCCTTCCCAATCGACCTGACGCTGATGAGATATCGTCGCGAATTACCACCTCGACCGAGCGCGTCGACAACCACGTCGCGAGGAGATCCGTCAACGAACGCGAACGCTCGCTGCCATCATGAAGCAGCGCCAATCGAGACGGCGAATGGGGATCGACTCTAAGGAGCACGTGTGTCAGGAGTGCGGTCGTCTGCTCCAGCAAACTCGGAAGAAGGTAGTAGGTGACGCCGAGGTTCGGTGCGTCGGGGGCGTAGGCGATTGGGCCTATAAGTGGAACTTGGCCGTCGGCCAGCAGCGCGGCGACCTCCGGGTCATCGGGATGAAGTATCGCCCCGACGAGCGCGAAAACGCCGGCCGCGCCTTGCCTATAGGAGGCCGGCGCGTCGGCATGCAGGACTCTGCGCAGCGCCTCCAGCTGGTGTTGACGATCGGTGCCGCCATCTTCCACGACGAGGTTGAGCCGACGCCCGAATACTCCACCATGAGCGTTAACTTCGGCAAAGATTGCTTCCATCGACGCGCGAACCCTTGCTCCAATCGAAGCGCTGGGACCGGTCAGCGGCAAGACACTGCCAACCTGCAATGTCTTCTCGCCGACGCCTGGATCATGGTCTGCGCTAGAACCAAGTACTTGAAGATAGCGGTATAGGTTGCTCCATTGCTCATCTGTGAGAGTTAGCCGAGGCATCACTTCGTTGAGAGGCATGCCCGATGAACTGATACCATCGGTCACAGCACGTCGGAGCGACGGCCCATCATATGGAGGGCGATATCCACCGGAATTGTGGCCGGGCGCTTCGAGCGCATCTGCTGTGATCGGTGGAATTTGCACGCCCCCTTCGAATTTCCCCCGACCAGTCCACCCATGGCAGGCACTGCATCGCGCAGCGCGGCCTAAGGTAGCGGGGGCATGTGAAGAGAGGCCGTTTTGATAGATGTGTTTACCCGCTGCGACGGTCACAGGTAAGAGCAGATCGTTATCCGTTGCTGCTAGGGCTGGAGAAGCCGCTAGTCCGCTAACGCCTACACATAGGATCGCGGTGCGAAGAAGGCGGTGCACGGCGGTCATATCCCATCCGGCGGGCAGAAGGGAGTGCGCCGCATTGGGTGCTAGCGCGCACCGTCGCCGCCGGCCGCGCGGGATGGCGTCGCGACAAGCTTAGCAAGGGCCGGAGCCGGAGCGCGGCCTTTCGAGTCGGCCTGTTCGACCGCTCGCGCCAGTTGGTCCGCCGATGCGAAACCGCTAATGCGCGTCCACTCGGACACGTGATCGTTGCCGACGAAGACCAGCGGCGTATGGTTGTTCTTGTCAGCCGCCGTAACGCCGAACGCCTTGAGAAGCTTCTCGATCTGAGCGCGATCACCGGTCACGAACGTCCAGCCGGGTGGGGCATGGAAGCGGGCTGCGTAACGGGCGAGCACCGCCGGCGTGTCGATCTCAGGGTCTACGCTGATCGAGATGAATTGAACGGCATCCTTGACAGCGGTTCGAGCCTGCGCATCACGCATCACAGCGGTCGTTATCGGGCACACTGTTTCGCAACTCGTAAAGATGAAGTTGACCGCAACTGTCTTGTCCTTGACCAGGTCTCGATAGAAGTCGAGAGGGTGACCGTTCTGGTCGAGCACACGGACGTCGGGAATCGCGAGTGTGAAGCCCCGGGTCTGGGTCGTCCCAGCGCCTGCTTGGGTTTCGTGGGCGAAGCTGCTCGCAGCGGTCACGAGGACGATGACGACCACGAATAACGCTGAAAATTTTCGCAGGGCACCGTTCATGTGGTGAGCCGGGTGATCGAGGGCGTTCACTGCACGAGCTCCACCCGGTTGATGGCGAGATCGAGATCGGTCACGCCGGCCTTGCCCGGAAGAGGCGCCACGTGGAATTCGGCGCGCACGATGTCGGCGTTGCTCGACAGCGCGCCAAGAAACGGCGCAAGCCCCGTACCGAGGTGCTGCATCGTTCCCTTGCCGGGGAAAGGCTTGCTACCGCCTCCGGTGACGAATACCTTCATGAGCACGGCGTAGCTCTTGTTCGTCATGACATTGGCTTGCATGTTGACCCCGAGCCCACGCACCGGTTGGTCGAGGAGCAGCACGATCGGGCCGGGCTCGTTATCGGTAAACAGCACCATATCGCCGGCAACGAAATCGCCATCCCATTGATCGGCAGCGCTGCCTTGCGTGCGAACGATTAGATTTGCAGGATGGATGAGCTTAAACGGCAGTCCGCCCTGGGACGCACCCGAAAGGAATTGCCGCGAGCCGAAAGTGATCGGTACATCCGGAACGAAGACGGACTCCCACGCGATGAAGTCAAAGCCGGGCTGAGTACCCAGCAAGGCGCGTGATGCAGATTTGAGTGTCATGCTTTGTCTCCTGGAGATTATCTTACGAGTCAATGTGTCATGGGCCGCAGAACACCGTTGCCGGACCGCCTGAAGCCCCCGGCCACGGCGTCAGTCGGCCGACGTTCGGACCGGTTAGGGATCGCGTGCCGAGTGGTCCGGACCCGAGTTGCAGGAACGACAGGCACTCGAAATTGTTCGGGATAAGCGGCTCACCCATTACCGTGTTCTCGGGGAAGATGTACTCGCCGACCGGCGCTGTGAACTGACCCCAGACTAGGCCGTTGGCGGCCGTTGGCCCGGTGGGTGCAGGCATGCCATCGAAAGTCGTGCCATCGCCCTTGTCGAAGGTGATTACCAATTCACGCGGCGCGCCGAGTGTGCTGCCGCCCGCTTTCAGCGCCCCAGCGTTCTTACCCAGTATCAGACGGTAGCGCCCGAGCGCCCCCTGCCGCTTGTTGGGCTTGCCGAGAAAGCGCATTGTCTTTGAGCCATCGGCTGGATTCACGTCGATCGCATAGATATTGAGTTCGCGGCTCGGATCGGTGCTGAAGGCCTCCACCTTTAGGCGGTCCTGTCCTTCCTGGTTGAACGGCAGCACGCTCGGACCCATCGTGCCGATCAGCGAGACCTCCTGGCTCACGTACGCAGGCCGGGTTTTATCACCGGGCTTGGTGAAGATGCCGACCGACGCGACGATCGTGTGCGCCGACGTGTAAATACCCTTCGCATCAACCGAAACCGTACCTTGGTAGGTGATATAGTCACCCTCCTTGAAGGGCGCCTGCTGCGATGGGTTGCATCCGGGGCAAGCCTGGATCGTGAGTGCCACGGGCACCGTGGTGGAGAGCGGTACAGTGTCCATCACGAACAGACGGCTCGGGGTGCCGCTCGGCGCGAGCGGACGGTTCGAATCCGGGCAAAGCGGGTCAGACGCCGTGGAGCGCGGCACGCACATCGGGTAGCCTGATTCGGCATGCATCGTCGGGTTGTCGGTGTCGGCGGTGAAGCGCCCGTCTTCGGGCAATGCCGCGGTAGGCGGCCCGCTCGGAGATGAGGTCTGCCGGCCAAAACGGCCGACCGCATCGTTGAGCTTGAGTCGTGCATTGGTCGGGGACGATGTTGAGCCGGGCACCGCATCAGGGTTGCCGCTGACAAAGATTTCACCAGTGCTGCGATCGACCTTCTGGATGTAGCCGTTGCCGGCATTCAGTGCCTGCTGCGTGATCTTCACGAGACCGGCGATGTAAACGGTGCCGACGATGTTGCCGGCAATCTCGGCCTCGAACGAGGCGAGCGCCGCTGGGCGTAGCCCATCGCAATCGAGCACCGCCAAGCCAGAGCGCAATGAACCTGCGGTGCCGGGGCATGCTTCGCCGGGCAAGCGCTCGGTGATTGTTGGCTTGGCCATCACGAATATGTCGTCGGGGGTGAGATAGCTCGCCGGCATCTGGATGATCAGGTTGGTTGGGATAACGACATTAATGCCGTTGACCATCATTTTTGCGCCCGAGAGGCGAGTCGTCCCCGGTGTACCGCTGTCGAGAGTGAACTTCTGGATATGACCGACGATTGCGAACGGCGTTGCGCCGAAGGGCGTTTGCGCGGAAACGCCCGACGCAAAGATGGCACCGGCAAGAACCGTGGAAAACAAGACAGCGATGGACTTGTGCATGGTGAAGTAACTCCTAGTCGTTGTGTGAAGATGGCTCAGCATCGACGATCACGGCGATTGCCGACGAGTCCGTGAATCGAAGTGATCGCGCGCTGCTGGACACTATTAATTGGTAGAGGCCGGCACGCGGGAACCTCTCGTCGATCTGATAGACGCCGGGCTCGGTCTCCACTGCGCGGCGCCGCTGCTGCCAAGCGCCGGGCGGTGCGAACACCAATACCTGCACATACACAAGTCCAGTCACTGGTTGCCGGCTTTCGGTATCTAACAGGCGGACCCTGATCGAAGTCGGCGTTCGAGCGTGAACGCGACCAATCGCAGGCACCGCTTCGACTAACAGACTGGGCCTCGGGACCGTGAGCTCACGCGCGCCGGGCGCCACCATCACCTCAAAACAGTTGAGCAGCCGGGGCGTGTTGAAGAGCACGGGCACGTCGAGCGTCCCGGACCTGCTAAGGGTGACAGTCGTCGTGTACACGCCAGGCGCCGTCTCCCGCAGGCTGTGGTCGATCACCATCAGGCCGCGTGGTACGCGCCTGTAGTTTTGCAGGGTGCGGGTTTGCGCCATCATGCCCTCCTGGTAGAGGTAGAGCATCTGCTCGCCCGCGTTGGCGATCAACGCTGCATTGCCGTCGGGCATCGGGGCGATCATATCGGCCACGCCGATGTGTGCGGGGTGGCTTGACGGCGCAAGGCGGCCTGCCTGAATGTCGACCACCTGAGGCGAGCCGGCGCGCAGCGCGGCGAGTTCAAGAAGCGAAAACTTCTCTGAACCGAGACCGCGCACGTAGACATAACGCTCCGTAAAGCGGAGCTGGTCGGGCTCCTTGACAACGTCGACTGTGGTCACCGAATGATGGTCGGCGCTATCGATCACGGTTAGCGTGCTGTCGAGCCGATTCAGCACGAGCGCATGGCGGCCGTCGGGCTCGAACTGAATTGCGCCGCTGCCACGCCGCACCGGCACGGCAGTGATCACCCTGCGCTGAACCGAGTCGATGACGCTGACCTGGCTGCCGTTCAGTACTGTCACGTACAGCACCTGAGCGGCAGCGCCGTAAGCCATCGCGACGGGCGTGTCGCCCACCGGCAGCGTCTCGAGCACGTCGAGGCTGCGCGTGTCGACGATGCTGACGCTGCCGGAGACGGTGTTGCTGACGAACGCGTGACGACTGTCGGTGGAGAAGGCCAACGTGTGCAAGCCTGCAGCGACGCGCACGTGGCGAGCCTGCGAAAGCGTGACTGCATCGATCACGATAACCTCGTCGCTGCCATCAAGCCCGACCCAGATCTGCCGACCATCGGGTTGCACAGCGACACGCGTTGGCGCACTGCGCGCGCCGGTCGGGATCGTCTTGACAAGCTTTCGCGTGCGCACGTCGACGACGGCCACAGCCGATTCGACGGGCATCGTGACGTAGATGAAATTCTTCGAGGGCGAGAGCGCCCAGTCCGCTCCCAAGCCTGGCAGCACGACAATGCTCTCGAGTTTGCTCACCGTGAGCGCGACCTGAGGGTTGATGAAGGTTAGAGTCCTGTCGTCGTTGAGCGTAACTACGATGAAGGCGTTCAAGTCTACATCGGCACGCTGCGGCAGCGCTCCGGCGACGAAATTGCTGACCTTCTCTCGGCATTCGACCTCGCTCGGCGTGTCTGCCGAGCGCCGGGCCTGCATCCAGGCGCGGGGGTGCAGGTTGATCATCGGCTGGCCGGTCTGCGTTTCGGTCACGCGCAGCCGCACCGTCGCTTGCTCGCCTGCGCGCAACTCGCCTTGCGCCGGATCGGCGGGCAACACCGATAGGTCGACGGCGATGCCTCCGCTTTCGAATCGCTGGATCGCGGTCGCCGCGGTCGCCGCGCGCGGGCCAATCACCATCAGCGCGACGCAGGCGACGAGCGAGGCGAGCAACGCAAATTCACGGTTCGACACGGAAAATTCCCCAAAGACCGCCGCTGAACATGAAGCCTTCCTGAGTGCGATAGAGGTAGTCGCCCGGCACTTGGAATGCACCGCCGGCATTCGTCAGGATGTTCAGGTGGCGCGCCGGGCCGATGCCGCCCGAGGTGCCGATGCGGTTGGCGCTGAACTTGTTCCAGCCCAGCGTGTTCGATTCACAGTCGCCGGGCTTCGGCCAGAGTGGGCAGTTCCACGGATTGACGATCCAGTCGTGGCCGAACACGGTGAAGGCGTGGTTGCGCGGGTGGCCGCCTGGATGCACGACGCGGAAGCGAACCGCCATACCGGCCTTGGCGGTAAAGATCGGCGTGGCCGGATCACCATGCGCGGCTGAGCTGAGGACGCTCGTGAAGTCGTAGTTCGCCATCTCGTCGGGCGTGCTACCGGGGTCGGCGCCGAGCCGGGCCCAAAGTGGCTCGCTGCGGTAGTTGAAAGCCTTCTGACCCGAGTCCTCGGCGTCGTCGCCGTTGCGCAGATTGGCCATTGCCGAACCGTTTTGCTGCAAGCTGACGTCGTCTTGGTACATCAGCACGAACTCGCGAAAGAGCTTCGCATTGACCGGCTTTGGACCGCATTGGCTAACGCCGCCGACCTTCTTCGGCTCCCAATGGGTGACGGTGGCGATCGCGTTCTTGCCGGCGTCGGGCGTCGAAATCGAGCACTGCGGCTCGATCACCAGCGAGCCGATCGCACCGTGAGACGAGTGTTTCACAACGTCGGCCATGTCGCGTAGGCCGATGGCACCGAACTCGACCGGTGCCGCCTTGCCGTCTTTGCTGAAATGACCCGCATACCAAGTATAAATCGTCGGCGCGAGTTGGGGCAGACCACCTTGCGCGGCAGGCTTGGAAACCAGCTCCTCCAATCCCCCGGCGCCAAGCACGTTCAGATCGTGACGGCAAATGGTGCAGGGCTTTGCAGTCGAATCGGCGTTTTTTCCGACATGCGCGCCATCACTCGTGAGGGTATTGACGCCGACGAGTTGCGGATGCAGCGCGACGTTGCGCGACATCCTCACTTGGTTAAAATTGAAGCCGCGCACGATTGGCGGAATCATGTTAAAGCTCCAGCTACCACGCGCCTCCTCATTCTTGGCGTTTTGCTCGGGTGTCAGTCCTGGCTGAGGTAGAGGGTAAGGCAACGGACCGTCGACTGCGTCGTCGGGTATACGGTTGTAGAGCGTGACCTTGATGCATTCGCCCGCTTTCGCCCGCAGCACCAGCGGCTCAAGCTGTTTACTGCCGTCGCGGTAAGCGGCCTCGTCTTCGGCACGCACGAAGATGATCGCGTTGGGATCGTCGAGCTTGAAGCGCTCGTTGTAGACTAACGCCTTGTTGGGTAACCGATCGAGCAGATCGCGCACGCGCCATGCGGCAACCGCGTGCCGCACGATCGACAGGTGGCCGTCTTGATTGGGACAAGGGTCCTGACTTGGCTTATTGGGGGACGAACCGAGCGGGTTCGATGGCAACGGCTTCAGGCCGCGCTGCTCGAGCGGCACAACCGACCCATGCTTGACCGATGGAAACGCCCGCAACAAACCCCATTGCCCGTCCCAAAGGTTGTCGGTCGCCGACGAGTAATAGAGGTAATCGGTCGGTTGCTGCGGAGAAGGAGAGTTAACGTTGACCTCGAACTCAAAGTGCTCCGAGATGCCAATTTGCTGCGCGTTCATCCAGCCGCTACTTTTCGAGCCCGGCTGCGAGAGCCATTTGACACCATGCATCGTGAACACGTGGTTCTCTTCCTGCGCGCCTTGGATCAGGCGAAGCTGCACCTTGTCGCCCTCGTAAGCCAAAAGTAGCGGCGTGGCCGGGTCGCCCTTTTCGCGCAGCGCTGGGCGGTGGTCGCCGCTCGCTTGCACCGTTCCTGTAGTTAATTCGGTGAACAGCATCTTTTCGGCGCTGCTTGTCGGGCCGCTTGCAATGCTCGAAGGCATTTGCACCGGTGCCTCGTGATCGGATGAGCTGAACACGTGGGCAAGGTCGCCTCCTTTCTCCATGGATTTCTGCTCAATCAACGGCGTTAACAAACCACCCACGCCGTTCTTTCCGCGCTCGAAATCGACGAGCGTACCGTCTGCGGCCGTCTTTATTTTGGCGATCCGCAGCGGGATCGGCTCGTTGCGGTAGTTCAGCAACTGGCCACCCGGGTCTCCGCCCGAGATGCCTTCCGGGAAAGGCACCGGCATCTGATCGACCGACATCGGGAGGTCGCGCTCGAAGCGGTTTGGCGGATTCACGGGCTTGTCGTCCTTGTCGTAGAGGATCGCGAAGTCGGCAAATGCCAGCGCGAACTCGCGTCGGTCTTTGTTTTCCTTGACGGCTTTATTTCCCTTGGCGGCGAAGAGGCGCTGCGTGTCGCTGCAATCCGCGATATTCTGCGCGGCTGTCTGCAGCAGCACGTTGGCCGCATACGACGTAGGGCCGCCGTCGTCTCTACACGGGATGGGCAGGGACTTGCCGACGCCGTCTGCCCGCGATCCGCCAATGATCAGCTTGCCGTCAAGCGTCGTCCAGACAGAATCCTTCGGCTCGATGACCAGCGCGGCATAGAGGCCGTGGTGCTGATGTGAGCTCGGGCCGAAGTGGTCGTGCGTGAAGACCGTGCGCAGCGTGCGATCTTGGCCCTTGTTGTTGAGTAAGGGGTCGGCCCACCAGCGCTGAACCGTCGTCTGCGCACCGCACCAGGGATGCTTCTCGAGCTCTTCGGCTGTTACTTGTTCGAGGCTCGTCGGGCACTGGCCGCGCGCGTCACCGGCCATGGGCCCGTCGCGGAACAGCCGGTGCTGCGCCGGCATCAGGAGCTGCGACCCCGAGATGGATTTTTGGTACTTGTTGTTGGCCAGAATGCGCTCGCGCACCTCGTCAGCCGAGAGCGTGCCATCTTCGTAATTCCAACCGTTGCCAGATCCGTCGGACGAGGTCACATCGAACTTTACGAGGTGGATGTGCTGGCCGATCACGTCGGTCGGCGAGAATATCTGGAAGTCGTCGACGTTTAAGTTGCTTGGAATCAGATTGGTCGCTGCGAACGTGATGCACTCACCCGTGTTCGCGCGAAAGAAGAGCGGCTCGGCCGGGCGCCGGTAGCTAAGAGTGTCAGCCACGTCGTTCTCGAGCACAGCAATGCGGGCCTGCGGGTCGTGCCACCCGGCCTTGTTAACCGGCATGTCGAATTGCAGATATGCGGCGCGGTATTTGCGATCCACAGCATCGGCACGGCAGGGGTCGGCAAAAGGCGCGCCACGCTGGGGAGCCTTTCCGTTGACGTGGAAAATCATATCGGGTTGGGCCAAGAAGCAGTGGCCTGTGGAGTCGCAGCTCGGGTAGCCGATCCCGGGCCACTGGTAATTGCTCATGTTTGACACCGCCGTTCCCAGCTGGCCGGCGTGAAACTTCATCGCCATCTGCTCGCTCGGTTCGCCGGTCGGGTCGAGCAACTTTATACGTGCGCTGTCGAACCGCTTGGCGAAAGCGAGCAGGTTGGAGTCGCTGTTCTGCGCGATCACGCGCTTGGCGTTTTGCACCGCGGTCTTCGTCAGCTCATTGCCGGCGAGATTCGGGTCGGTGTACTTGCGATCGATCGCACCTGCACCTTCGACCGTGGTCGCATCGAGCACAACGTGTCTACGTAGGCCGCCGTCGCTATTGCTGCCGTCGTTGTCGGTGTCGAAGTCAAGTGGAGGCTGCGGCGCACGGTGGCCAGACTGGCCGGCGACGTAGAACGGGTAGCCCTTGAACTTCTCGGTCGGCATGTACGGCATGGCCGTCCGCGGCAGCGGCACAACGGCCGGGTTCGGCGTGCCGCCGGCGATCTCGCCATCGGGTAAATTGCGGTCGGACGTGCCGGCCTCGAACACGTCGTGCGTGCGCCAGAGTTCCCACATGCCTTGCGCGAAGTGTGGATATAGGTGGCAGTGGAAAATCGAGTCACCGGGAGTGAAATTGCGATTACCCGAGCCACCGTTATGAATTTCGTAACTGAATACAGCGCCTGGCGAGATCGTTTGCGAATCGAGGTAGACCGAATCGGGGTCGTGCTTGTCCTGCACCCATTGGTGTGCATGCAGATGGAAGACGTGGGTCTCCTTCGGGCCCGCGTGCATGTTTCGAAAGCGCACCGCGTCGCCCATGTACGAGTGGTGCACGTTCGAAGGATCGTCGGGATAAAGCGCCTTCGTCGCCTTGCCGGTGGCACCGTCCTTCTCCACGACCATCGCCGGGTCGCCATTGGCCCACGATGAAAGGAAGAATTCTTCGAACTTGCATTCAGCGCACTGCGCCGCCGGGCCTATCTTCTTGCGGTTCGCGAGCACCGACGCGCCCATGCCGCCGACGCCGTAGTTGATGCCCATGCCGTCCTTGATCGAGGCGATTGGGTTACCCTCGTCGGCCAGCTCGCGAAACGCCTGCACGGCGGTGATCTCGTCGTGAAAGATTGTCGTGAATTCGCGGTACGGTTTGCCGCAAGCCGCACCGGGCCCGTGGCTGGTGTGCCCCGGCCGGTTGGCGACCTGACAGTGCTCGTCTCGGGCGCTAATGTCGATCACTGCGTTGAGGTCGGAGTGTATCAGCTCGAAGGTCTTACCGCCTTTGGCCTGCAACAGGTTTAGTAGCGGCGTGCCGTCGTCGCGCTTGGCTTCGTAATTGATCTTCGGCGTACCGCCGAACTGCGCCGGGTTGCGACCGGTCGTGGCACGCTGCATGTCGACGGCATCGACTTGTGAGCGATACCACTTCGCGCCCTTCGGTTGCACGTTGACGGCGCCGAAGAGCCCAAGTCCTATCTGGCCGCCGTCCCCCTCGCCGCCGGCAGGGGCCGCCATCGAATGGAAGAGGTAGCCGCCCTCTTGCTTGGCGTACCACTGATAGATGCGGGTCTTACCCGGAGCAGCAAGCGACGAAAGGTTGCGGCCGACGTTCGCTCCGTCGGCCGAAAGATGAGCGCGCTGGTGTGTGCCGCTGGCGTCGGTCACGGTCTGGGTTGATATCTTTGGTTCGCCCGGCATCACGACGTAGTCGAGCCCATTCACGTGCATAGATGCGTGTCGTGTGGTGGGTTCTTCGGAGTCGAGCGGGATCGATTGCCGCGTCTCGGGATCCTTGAGAATTTCCTGGCCGTTCACCGTCGGGCTGAGCAGGTTGGTGAACGTGACCTTTAGGCAGTCTTGCTCGTTAGCGCGTAAGACCAGCGGTCGCGGCCGCTTGCCCTCGCGCAGCCTCACCCTGCCGGCGAGAAGCGCGTCGTTGCGTTCGTTGGCATGAAGGGGGATCGCATC
>JBDSBD010000394.1:0-2523 GCA_039921765.1 Burkholderiaceae bacterium | reverse complement strand
TCCGATTGCGCGGCTGAAGCAGCATCTGATTGCCATCGGCGCGTGGTCGGAGCAGGACCACGAGACGTTGCGCAAGGAGCTCGACGCGCAGGTCGGGGCCGCACTGAAGGAGGCCGAATCCCATGGCACCCTGCAGACTGGCTACGTCCCGTCGCTCGCGTCGATGTTCAAGGACGTCTACCAGGACATGCCAGCGCACCTGCAAGAGCAGCTCGGCCAAGCCGCTGCCAGCCAATCTTCGGGAGGCTGAGCATGCCCGCAATGACGATGATCCAGGCATTGCGCTCCGCCATGGACGTGATGCTGGCGCGCGACGCCAACGTGATCGTCTACGGCCAGGATGTCGGCTACTTCGGCGGCGTGTTCCGCTGCACCGAAGGTCTGCAGGCCAGGTACGGCCGCTCGCGCGTGTTCGATGCGCCGATCTCCGAGGGCGGCATTGTCGGCACGGCGATCGGCATGGCAGCCTACGGACTGCGGCCCGTGGTCGAGGTGCAGTTCGCCGACTACTTCTATCCGGCATCCGACCAGATCGTCTCCGAGGCGGCGCGGCTGCGCTACCGCTCGGCCGGCGACTTCACCGCGCCGATCACGATCCGCATGCCGTGCGGCGGCGGGATCTACGGCGGCCAGACGCACAGCCAGAGCCCGGAGGCACTGTTCACCCACGTCTGCGGGCTGCGCACCGTCATGCCGAGCAACCCCTACGATGCCAAGGGGTTGCTGATCGCAGCGATCGAGTGCGACGACCCGGTCATCTTCCTCGAGCCCAAGCGTCTGTACAACGGGCCCTTCGACGGCCATCACGATCGGCCGGTGGTGCCGTGGTCGACCCATCCGGCCAGCGAGGTGTCCGAGGGCCACTACACGGTGCCGCTCACCTCGGTCGCCGTGGTTCGCGCCGGTGCCGACGTGACGGTGCTGACCTATGGCGCGATGGTCCACGTGTGCGAAACGGCGGCCAGCGAATGCGGCGTCGACGCCGAGATCATCGATCTGCGCAGCCTCTGGCCGCTCGACCTGCCCGCGCTGGTCGATTCGGTCAGGAAAACCGGGCGCTGTGTGATCGTGCACGAGGCCACCCGCACCAGCGGCTTCGGCGCCGAACTCGCAGCTCTGGTGCAAGAGCATTGCTTCTACCAGCTTGAAGCGCCAATCGAGCGCGTCACCGGCTGGGACACGCCCTACCCTCACGCGCTTGAATGGGCCTACTTTCCCGGACCGGACCGCGTCGCCGCGGCCTTGCGGCGCACGCTGGAGTCCTAGGATGAGAACACTCTCGAAGCGGCTTGGCGCTTCATGCGCCGCGGACGGCGCGAAGCGCCAGCGGCCACTGACATGAACGCCCATGTCATCAAGGTGCCCGACGTCGGCGAAGGCATCGCCGAGGTCGAGTTGGTGGCCTGGCATGTCAAGCTCGGTGATGTGGTCACCGAGGATCAGGTGCTGGCCGACGTGATGACCGACAAGGCGGCGGTCGAGATTCCGTCACCATGGGCCGGTCCGGTGCTGGCGCTGAGCGGCGAGGTCGGTCAGTTGCTGGCGGTGGGCGCGGAGCTGCTGCGCATCGGTGCGGCCGACGCCGGCGAGACGCCGCAAAGCGCATCGCTTCAGGCGCAATCCTCAGGCCATCCGCGACCCGACGGGCAGAGCCAACCCGCCAGCGGCACGCCACGGCGAGAGGCCCCTGTCAGGCCGCGCGCTGCGGCGCCCTCGCCCTCGCCCTCGCCCTCGCCATCACCATCACCTACAGCGACAGCCACAGCCTCGCCCGGCAGCGTGCCGACATCGCTGCGCACACGGCCGATCGCTTCGCCCGCGCTGCGCGCCCGTGCCTGGGAACTCGGCGTCGATCTGGCCGACGTGGTGGCCACCGGCTCCGCCGGCCGCATCATGCAGGCCGACCTCGATGCACATCTCGCGCGCGGCGCGGCGCGCTCGACACCGCCTTTGCGCACGCCCGTCGCGGCGCGACCCGACGCGACGCATGAGATCAGGATCATCGGCCTGCGCCGCAAGATCGCGCAGAAGATGCAGGAAGCCAAACGTCGCATCCCGCACTTCTCCTACGTCGAGGAAATCGATGTCGGCGAACTCGAGGCCTTGCGCGCGCAACTCAACGCGAAATGGGCGGGCCAACGAGCCCACCTGACGCTGCTGCCATTCCTGATCCGCGCGATCGTGCTCGCGGTGCCCGAGCACCCGCAGGTCAATGCGCGCTTTGACGACGAGGTCGGCGTGCTGACCTGCCACGACGCGGTGCATGTGGGCATCGCAACCCAAACCGATGCCGGCCTGCTCGTGCCGGTGCTGCGCGACGCGCGCTCTCATGACCTGTGGTCCTGCGCGATCGAGATCGCGCGTCTGGCCGATCTCGGGCACCGCGGCAAGCTCACGCGCGGTGAACTCAACGGCTCCACCATCACGCTGACCAGCCTGGGGCGACTCGGCGGCATCGTCTCGACTCCGGTGATCAACCACCCCGAGGTTGCAATCGTCGGCGTCAACCGCATCGTCGTGCGG
>JBDSBD010000393.1:0-10003 GCA_039921765.1 Burkholderiaceae bacterium | reverse complement strand
TCGCACGTGCCGCTGCACTGCACCGCAAGCGGCAAGCTGTTTCTGGCGCAGATGGAGCCGGCCAGGCGCGACGCGCTGATCGCGCAACTGCTGTTGACGCGCATGACCGGCACCACGCTGACCACCGCGAAGGCACTGCGCGAAGAGTGCGCGCAAATCGCCGGGCAGGGCTATTCGTGCGACCGCGAGGAGTTCATTGCCGGGCTGATCGCGGTGGCGGTGCCGGTGCACGACCGTGACGGCGTGGTTCGCGCGGCTCTTGCGGTGCACGCGCCGAGCGTGCGCATGAGCCTGGACGACGCGCTCGCGCAACTCGCCGCGCTGCGCACGGCTGCGGCGCGCATGCATGTGCTGATGTAGCGCTGATGCGGCCGGGTGGTTGCGAACCCCGCGATCCGGCTCGCACCCGCCGGCAAGGCGGAGTGCGCGGCGAGCCCACGGTTGCCGGTGTGTCTGCGGATGCCGGGTGCGCGGCGCGCCGTCAGGCGAGCAGGTCGAGCAGAGAGCGCAGCACGCTCACTGCGGCGATCACGATCAGCAGGTTCAGCACGTGACGACGGAAGCGCTCAGGTGACACGCCGGCAAAGGATCGGTGGCCGACCCAGATGCCCGCGGCCATTGCCGGCGTGAACCACAGAACCCAGCGCAGCGTGTCGGGCCCGAGCAACTCCAGCGGCGCGTTCGCAACGGTCGACACCACCGCCGCGCAGGCCAGCGCGTACAGATCGGTGAACAGAAACAGGGCGATCAGCGTGGCGCGCAATGCGGCGGGCGTGATCGACGAAGCGCTCAGCAGCACCGCCACCGCGATGCCGCCGATCGCGGCCACGCCGTTGGCGAACCCCGAGATCATGCCGACGCCCAGGCGCACGCGTGGGGTCGGCGCGAGCGTGACGCTGAACCCGCCACGCAGCGCCAGCGCCGCCAGCGCCAGCAGCACACCGATCAGCAGTCGCAGCGGCGTCTCCGGCACCCACGCCAGCACCAGGATGCCGAGCGGAATGCACAGCGCGTTGCCAACGGCGAGCCAGCTCAGCCAGTGCCAGTCGATGTCGTGCACGGCACTGCGCAGCAGGCCGACGCTGGCCAGCACCTCGAGCACGAAGATCGCAGGCACGACGCGCGCCGGCGAGATCAGCAGCGCCAGGCCGGCGACACTAAGGGCGGAGAAGCCGAAGCCCGAAAAGCCGCGCACGATGCCGGCTGCGAACACGATGACCAGACTGGAGGCGAACAGCAGGGGTGGCAGCGGCGCAGCAAGCAGCATCGGTGCGACTGTGCCATTGTTTCGCGCGCTGCGATCGCGGCCTGCACCGGCTATGCTCGTTGAAGCGACGCCCTCGGAGTCGCGCCGTGGGTGGCTTGTGGCGCAGACCCGACTGCGACCTGTGCGGGTGCCTGCTGGCCCGCGCCCCGAACCCCGATCCTCTCCCGGAGGCGGGGGAGGGAAGGTGCAAGGCCTGAGCAGCGGGCAGCGAGCCGGCAGGCCGGTGGACACGGGTGGCAATCGAGGCGAGAGCGACCCAGCAGCCGGCGAACAAGCCCGGCGAAACGGACGGATCAGGAAGGGCATCGTGAAGAAGAGTCAGCACGTCAGCGAAACCCCGGCGACGCAGTTCCTGCGCCACCATGGCGTGGCGTTCAGCGAGCACGTGTACGACTATGTCGAGCACGGCGGCACGGCCGAGTCGGCGCGCCAGCTCGGTGTGCCCGAGCACGAAGTCGTCAAGACGCTGGTGATGCAGGATGAGCGCGCCGCCCCGCTGATCGTGCTCATGCATGGCGATCGCCAGGTGAGCACCAAGAACCTGGCACGCGCAATCGGCGTCAAGTCGGTCGAGCCCTGCAAGCCCGAGGTCGCGCAGCGCCACAGTGGTTACCTGATCGGTGGTACCTCGCCGTTCGGCACGCGCAAGAAGATGCCGGTCTATGTGGAGGAAAGCGTGCTCGCGTTGCCGCGCATCTGTATCAACGGCGGGCGACGCGGCTACCTGGTCGGCATCGCGCCGGCGCTGCTGGGTGCACTGCTCGGCGCCAGGCCGGTGCACTGCGCGCTCGACGGGGCAAAATAGGCCGGGTGCCCGCGCCCGAACGGCGTCATCTCCCACACCTCACACCTCACACCTCACACCTCACACCTCACACCTCTGACCTCTGACCTCTGACCTCTGACCTCACCGCGTTCGCGATGCCCGCATTCCGCGTTTCTCACCGAATCGGCCCTTGACCATGCAGACCCTGTACCTCGTGCTTGCCGTGCTCGGCGCCTACCTGATCGGCTCGCTGTCGTTCGCGGTGATCGTGAGCCGCGCGATGGGCTTGCGCGACCCGCGCAGCTACGGCTCGGGCAATCCGGGCGCCACCAACGTGCTGCGCTCGGGCAGCAAGGCGGCAGCGGTGCTGACCTTGGTCCTCGATGGGCTGAAGGGATTCGTGCCGGTGCTGCTGGCGGCCCGCTTCGGTGCACCGTTCGGGATGGGCGACGGTGGGGTGGCCCTGATTGGCCTGGCCGCATTCGTCGGGCACCTCTGGCCGGTGTTGTTCCGTTTTCGCGGTGGCAAGGGCGTGGCCACCGCGGCCGGCGTGTTGTTGGCGCTGAACCCATGGCTCGGCCTGGCCACGCTTTGCACCTGGGTCATCATTGCCTTGTTCTTTCGCTACGCCTCGCTCGCCTCCATCGTCAGCGCCGCGTTCGCGCCGTTCTATCAACTGCTGATCTGGGGCGGCGGCCCGGCGGCGGTGGCGATCACGGTGATGAGCCTGTTGCTGGTCTGGCGCCACAGCCCCAACATCGCCAAGCTGCTCAAGGGCACCGAAAGCCGGCTCGGCCCCAAGCCGGCGACGCTTCACGCGAAACCTCACCCCACGACCCACAAGCACGGAGCCAAACGATGAGCCAGAGCATGCGCCGGTACCACGTCGGTGATCGATTGAGCGAGATGACGGTGTTCAATGGCACGGTCTACCTGGCCGGGCAGGTCGCCGATGACCCCAAACAGGACATCCGCGGTCAGACCCACCAGGTTCTCAGCGCGATTGACCGATTGCTCGGCGAAGCCGGAACCGACAAGGCCCGCATCCTGATGTGCCAGATTTTCCTTGCCGACCTGGCCGACTTCGAAGGCATGAACGAGGTCTGGGACGATTGGGTCGCGGCCGGCAACGCGCCGCCGCGCGCCACCGTGCAGGCCAGACTCGCCCGGCCAGGCTGGCGCATCGAGATCGTCGTGACGGCGTCGACTCCGGTCTGAAAGCCCTTGCGATGAAGCGCCGCCTTCGCTCCATGCTCGTCCTCGCCGCGCTGGTGCTCGGCATGCTGGCCGCGGTGCAGGGCCTGCAGGCACTGTCAGCTTACCGGGTGGGCGCGCAGGTCGCGTCGAGCGCGCGCCCCGGCGACATTCAGATGGTGTCGTCGGTCACCTGTGTGTACTGCGCGCAGGCGCGCGCCTGGTTCACCGAGCATCGCGTGCCGTTCAGTGAGTGCTACATCGAGCGTGACGAGCAGTGCGCCGCGGCCTACCGCGCCCTCCGTTCGCCGGGCACGCCGGTGCTCGTGGTGCGCGGCCAGGTGCAACGCGGCTTCAGTGCCCGCGCGGTGGCCCGGGCTCTGGAGTCGGGTTGACGGCCCGCGTGCCGACGCCGCCGCCGTGACGGGCGGCGCCTGCGCCGTTCTTGCGAGAATAGCGGCTGCCAGCGCCGATCGCGCGCTCCCCCTCCCGCTGTTCACCTTGCCATTCGTCATGACCCAACGCGTCCTCACGGGCATCACCACCACCGGCACGCCGCACCTGGGCAACTACGTCGGCGCAATCCGCCCGGCCATTGCCGCCAGCCGCGTGCCCGGCGTCGAGAGTTTCTTCTTCCTTGCCGACTACCACGCGCTCGTCAAGTCCGACGAGCCCGAGCGCATCGAACGCTCGCGCCTCGAGCTCGCGGCCACCTGGCTCGCCGCCGGGCTTGACCCGCAGCGCGTCACGTTCTATCGGCAAAGCGACATCGTCGAGATCCCCGAACTGACCTGGCTCCTGACCTGCGTCTGCTCGAAGGGCCTGATGAATCGCGCGCATGCCTACAAGGCCGCCACCGATGCGAACGTCGCCGCGGGCGAGGATGTGGACGCCGGTGTCTCGATGGGGCTGTTCAGCTACCCGATCCTGATGGCGGCCGACATCCTGATGTTCAACGCGCATCGCGTGCCGGTCGGGCGCGACCAGGCCCAGCACATCGAGATGGCGCGCGACATGGCACAGCGCTTCAATCATCTGTTCGGCGGCGGTCGCGAGCTGTTCGTGCTGCCCGAGGCCGACATCGACGACGCCATGGCCACCCTGGTCGGCCTGGACGGGCGCAAGATGAGCACGAGCTACGACAACACCGTGTCGTTGTGCGAGGGCGGCGCCAAGGGCCTGCAGGCGGCGATCGCGCGCGTCGTCACCGATTCGCGCGCACCCGGCGAGCCCAAGGATCCGGAGCACTCGAGCCTGGTGCCGATCTTCGACGCCTTCGCCGATGCGGACGAGCGCGCCGCATTGCGCGCCGATCTGCGCGCCGGCCTTGGCTGGGGCGACGCCAAGCAGCGCGTGACCGCGCGCATCGAGCGCGAGATCGGTCCGATGCGTGCGCGCTACCGGGAACTGATGGCGCACCCCGAGCGCATCGAGGAAATTCTGCTCGAAGGCGCGCGCAAGGCGCGATTGTTGTCGGCGCCGTTCCTGGCCGAGCTGCGCGAGGCGGTCGGGCTGCGGCGCATGGTCGCCGTCTCCAGCCCCGCTGCTGCGCCGAAGCCGGCATCGGCGAAGGCGGCGCTGCCGCTGTTCAAGCAGTATCGCGAGGCCGACGGGCGTTTTTACTTCAAGCTTGCGGCGCCCGATGGCCGCGTGCTGTTGCAAAGCGCGGCCTTCGATCAGGGGCGTGAGGCCGGCGCTTGGGTTGGCCGCTTCAAACGGGAAGGCGTTGCGGCACTCCCCGAGGCGCCGGTCAGGCGTGGCGAGGAGGCGAGCGCGCAGGACGTGGCCGACGCACTGGCGGCGCTCGTCGCGGCGCAGTGAAGGTGCGGCGTCGCGCGCACGCTGGGGCGGGTGCCGACGTGGTCTTGCGCCTGTTGAATCGCGACCCGCTCCGGTGCGAGGCAGGGGCAGCCCATGAACACCCTCAACCCGACGCTCTTCCAACAGGAGAGTGGGTCAGGCGTAGTGGCTCACGGTGATCGCATGAAGAACATCGTGATCCTGCTCTCGGGCCGTGGCTCGAACATGGAGGCGATCGTGCGCGCCTGTGCGGCCGAGGGCTGGCCGGCGCGGGTGATGGCCGTTGTCGCCAACCGGGCCGATGCGGCCGGATTGGCGTTCGCCCGGCAACACGGCATTGCCACGGCGCTCGTCGACCATCGGGGGTTCGAGTCGCGCGAGGCATTCGACACGGAGCTTGCGCACGTCGTCGAAGGCTTTGCCCCCGACGTGGTGGCACTCGCCGGATTCATGCGCATTCTCGGCGCTGCGTTCGTGCGCCGTTTCGAGGGCCGCATGGTCAACGTGCACCCCTCGCTGTTGCCGGCGTTCCCGGGGCTGCACACGCATCGCCGCGCGATCGAGGCCGGCTGCAAGCTCGCCGGCGCCACGGTTCACTTCGTCACGTCCGAGCTCGACCACGGGCCCATCATCGCCCAGGCCAGCGTGGCGGTGCTGCCCGACGACACCGAGGACACGCTGGCGGCGCGCGTGCTCGAGCGCGAGCATGTGCTCTACCCGCTCGCGGTGGGCTGGCTGGTGCAGGGCCTGCTGCGCCAGCGCGACGGCATCGTGCGCCACACCGCCGGTGCGGAGCAGTGGTTGCGCTGAGGCGGGTACGGTCTTGCGCCGGACGGGATCTCGCCGCTCCGCGCCGTGCGGTTCAGATGAGGCTGGCCGCGATGTTGATCGTGAAAGCCAGGATCGTCGTGTTGAACACGAACGACAGCACCGACTGAAGCAGGACCAGCCGGCGCATCGGGCGCGACGTGATCGAGACGTCGGAGGTCTGCGATGTGACCGCGATCGTGAACGCGAAATACAGGAAGTCGCTGTAATCGGGATCGAAATTCGCGTCGGCGTCAGGGAACTCGAGGCCACCCGCTTTCGAGTCGGTGTGATGGGCGTGGTACAGGCCGGCGTAGTTCAGCGAGAACAGCGCAGGCACCATCAGCCATGAGCCGACCACGGTGACCAGCACGAGCAGCACGTGCGGCCAGGCGTGGCCGGGGCTGGCGTTCTTCGCGGCCGAGAGTTCGCTGATCGTGGCGCCCAGAATGGCGAGCGCGGCCAGCGCGACGATCAGCAGCACGGTCGTCGCGCCCTCGGCCTGCGCGCGCGCCACCCGGACCAGGTGGGCGCGGTCGGAATGCAGCATGGTCCATCCGGTCCAGGCCAGGTAGAACCACACCCCGGCATCCCAGCCGAGCAGCGCCCGTGGCATTGCGTTGCCCGCGGCGGGTGCGGCGGCGCCGACGACGGCGCCGACAAGGATCGCCATCAACAGGCGTGGATGCGCTCGCAGGTGGCTGGCGAGATGTTTCATGGGCGGCGGCCTTTGCGAGCCTGGCGTGAATGATGGCGACCGGGTTCAGGCCCGCACGTTGCACCCGCGGAGTCGTGCAGAGAAAGCTTCGGCAGGGGCCGCGCCGTGACAGGGGGCGCCCCGCTTCGGCGGCTCGGTGGAGAAGAAGGTGGAAATCACCTTGCCAAGGATAATCCGGCCATGCACCCGAACGCCTTGCTCGAACTCGCCACCGAACTGATCCATCGGGTGCTGCAACTGCAGCACCCGGCCGATGGCGTGGTGTCGGATTTTTTCCGCCAGCACCGCACCCTGGGCAGCCGCGAGCGCCACACGCTGGCTGAGACCACCTACACCGTGCTGCGCCAGCGCCTGCTGCTGCAGCACCTCGCGCAGTCGGGCAAGGGTGAAATGGAACGGCGTCTCGCGGTGCTGGCCTGGCAGGGCAACGAGGGCTTCCTGCGCGCCGCGTTGAGCGACACCGAGCAGCAGTGGCTGGCCCAGGTGAGCGCGGTGGATCGCTCCGCGCTGCCGGAGCGGCTGCGCCACAACCTGCCCGAATGGCTGGCGCAGCAGCTCCAGGCCGCGCACGGCGACCAGTTCTGGCCGCTGGTCGAGGCCATGAACGTCAGCGCGGGGCTGGATCTGCGGGTCAACACCCTCAAGGCCAAGCGCGACGATGCACGCGCCGCGCTCCGGGCCGAGGGCGTCGACGCACAACCCACACCCTACTCGCCACTCGGCCTGCGCATCAACAGCAAACCGGCGCTGCACAAGCTCGACGTGTTCATGCGCGGCGACGTGGAAGTTCAGGACGAAGGCAGCCAGTTGCTCGCGCTGATGGTGGGCGCCAAGCGCGGCGAGATGGTGGCCGATTTCTGCGCCGGTGCTGGCGGCAAGACGCTTGCGCTGGGCGCGGAAATGCGCAACACCGGGCGCCTGTATGCGTTCGACATCTCGGGCCATCGCCTGGCGTCGTTGAAGCCGCGTCTGGCACGCAGCGGGCTGTCCAACGTGTACCCGGTGCAGATCGCGCATGAGCGCGACGAACGCATCAAGCGCCTGGCTGGCAAGCTCGATCGGGTGCTGGTGGATGCGCCGTGCTCGGGACTGGGCACCTTGCGTCGCAATCCGGACATGAAATGGCGCCAGACGCCGCAATCGGTCGAGGAGCTGTGTGTCAAGCAGGCGGCCATCCTGGACAGCAGCGCCCGCCTCGTCAAGCCGGGTGGACGGCTGGTCTACGCGACCTGCAGCTTGCTCGATGTCGAGAACGAGGGCATCGCGCAGGCCTTCACCGAAGCACGCGCCGCGGACTTCGTGGTCGTACCCGCGCAGCAGGTGCTCGAGCGTGCCCACGTCCTTGATGCGCCGACGCTGGTGCGCGGCAACTATCTGCGTCTGTGGCCGCACCGCCATGGCACCGACGGCTTCTTCGCCGCGGTGTGGGAGCGGCGCTGAACCGATGGGCGGTGGCGCCGCACCGGCGCCGGGTTGTGCCATCGACTGCAGGCACTCCGGTGCTTGGGGCTATCCCGCCGGCCAGTCAGGGCTTTGCGGGAGCGCACGCCTACAATCTGACACTTGGCTTTTGATTGCGAGGAAAAGGGACGCATGGATTCGCTGATGACGGTTTGGGCTGGCTTGATCGACTGGCTGGCTCACGGTTGGGTGGGCTTCGCTTGGTGGGAGGTGCTGCTGTTCACGTTGGTTGTCACGCACCTCACGATTGCGTCGGTCACGATCTTCCTGCACCGTGCGCAGGCGCACCGTGCGCTCGAGCTGCATGCGCTGCCATCGCACTTCTTCCGCTTCTGGCTCTGGCTGACCACCGGCATGGTGACCAAGGAGTGGGTTGCGATCCATCGCAAGCACCACGCCAAGTGCGAAACCGCGGACGATCCGCACAGCCCGGTGACGTACGGCATCAAGGCCGTGCTGCTGACCGGCAGCGAGCTGTATCGCAACGAGGCGAAGAACCAGGAGACGCTGGCCAAGTTCGGTCACGGTACGCCCGATGACTGGATCGAGCGCAACCTCTACACGCGCTATTCGTGGCAGGGCGTGGCCGTGATGCTGGTGATCGATCTGGTGTTGTTCGGGGCCATCGGCGCCACCGTGTGGGCGGTGCAGATGCTGTGGATACCGATCACTGCCGCCGGCATCATCAACGGCCTCGGCCACTGGTGGGGTTATCGCAATTTCGAGGCCCCCGACGCATCGACCAACGTCTCGCCGTGGGGCCTCCTCATCGGCGGCGAGGAACTGCACAACAACCACCACACCTATCCGACCTCGGCCAAGCTCTCCGTCAAGCCTTACGAGTTCGACATCGGCTGGGCCTACATCCGCGGCATGGAGATGATCGGTCTGGCCAAGGTGCGCAAGACCCCGCCGCTGCTCAAGCTCGGCCGCGTCAGGGCGGTCGCCGACGACAAGACACTCGAGGCGATCATCGCGAATCGGTATGAGGTGATGGCCCGCTACGCGCGCAATCTGCGCCGCGCGAGTGCGATCGAGGTGGCGCGACTCAAGGCCGAGGGCGCAACGAGCGCCGCCAAGCTCGCGAACATGAAGCTCGCGCGGCGCTGGCTGCACCGCGACGAAGACAGGATTCCGAGCGCCGTCAGGGCCCAGATCGCGCTGGCGGTCGAGCACAGCCCGCGCCTGGCCAAGCTGGTCGCGATGCGCGAGGAGTTGCGCCTGCTCTGGACCCGCACCAACGTGTCAGCCGAGCAACTGGTGGCCGATCTGCAGGCCTGGTGCAGGTCAGCCGAAGAGAGCGGCATCGCCACGCTGCAGGAATTCGCGCTGAAACTGCGCGCGGCGCACGCATAGCGCTTCGGGCGGCCAAGCCCCTGGGTTTCACGAAAGGGGGCCGCTGCTGCGGTCCTTTTCAATGCCGGCAACGGGCGTCCGGCCCGCCGGTCACCGACCTCGGCCGAGGGCCGAAGGGCCCATCCGCAGCGGCGTCGCAGGGCACGGGGCGCAACGCGATCGGGGGCCCCATCAGGGCCATCGGAACTGAGCTGACGCAGGCATGAAAAACCCGCCTCGAGGGCGGGTTCGGTCGGGCTGCAGCCAACGGTGCCACGCCTACTTCAGCTTGGTTTCCTTGTAGGCCACATGCTTGCGAGCCTTCGGATCAAACTTGATCAGCTCGAGTTTCTCGGGCGTGGTCTTCTTGTTCTTGTCGGTCGTGTAGAAATGACCGGTGCCTGCGCTCGATTCGAGCTTGATCTTCTCGCGTCCACCTTTTGCCATGGTCAGCTCCTAGGGGTTCTCAGACTTCACCGCGGGCGCGCAGGTCGACGAGGACCTTCTCGATACCCACCTTGTCGATCAGGCGCAGTGCCGCTGCGGAAGTGCGCAGGCGCACCCAACGGTTCTCGGACTCGACCCAGAAGCGGCGGTACTGCAGATTCGGCAGGAAGCGGCGCTTGGTTTTGTTGTTCGCGTGGGAGACGTTGTT
>JBDSBD010000392.1:0-4457 GCA_039921765.1 Burkholderiaceae bacterium | reverse complement strand
GAACAGGCAGCCCTTGCCCTCCATCACCGGTTTGCCGGCGAGCGGGCCGATGTCGCCCAGGCCCAGCACCGCGGTGCCGTTGGTGACCACGCCGACGAGGTTGCCGCGCGAGGTGTATTCGAACGCGAGCGACGGGTCGGCCTCGATGGCCAGGCACGCATACGCGACACCTGGCGAATAGGCGAGCGACAGGTCGCGCTGGTTCGACAGTGGCTTGGTCGGCAGCACCGTGATCTTGCCGCGCACGGGGGTGCGGTGGTATTCGAGCGCGGCGTCGCGCAGTGCCGCTTCGGCGACGGACAACGGGACGGTGTTCTTCTTCATCGGACGGCGGCTCCAGGCTTTGAATCGGCCATGGTGCGCCATCGGGCTCGAGGTGGCAACGCGGGCAAGTCCGGGGGCCGAAGTCTCAGGTGATCGCGCGCAATCCTTTGCAGTCGGGGTGGCCGACGCAGGCCCAGAAGCCGCGGCCGCAATGAGCACCGCGTTTGGCGATGCGCAATCGCATCGGCTTGTTGCACAGCGGGCAGCTTGGCACGGGCGGTACGGCGCGTGCGACCGGCGCAGGCGCCTGCACATGGGGCACGGTGTCGGGCGCAGCCGGCAGCGGTGTGCGCGCCACCTGGATCAGCGCCCGCAGCGCCGCGGCGTCGATTAACTGCACCCGGGTGACGCCTGCGACGCGGATCGCTTCACGGCTGAAACGTCCGGAAGTGGCGATGAACCCGGCACTCGCGCCGCGCGCCGCCATCGCATCGAGCAGGTCGCGCACCGCCTCGACGCCGACCTTGCCGAGCCGCCACTGATCGCAATCGACCAACGAGGTCTCGCGCTCGCGCCGCAGCATAAGGCCCGGGTTGTTGCCCGATTCGGTGACGTGGTAGACGCGACGCCTGAAGCCTTCGGCGAGCAGGCGTTCGAATTCACGCTGGCTCAGATCAGCCAGCACGTCGGCCGCCCGCGCTGCAGCGGCGCGCCGGCGCCACGGCAGGACCGGAAGGCGTGCCAGCAGGCCCTGGAATGGACCGGGGGATCTTGCAAAGCTCATGGTCGTGATCGCGGATGCCGCTGTCGCATCCCGCGATCATCGGCCGGTTGGCGCGGTACTTGAGGCCAGCGCCGCTGGCGTTGCGAATGCTTTCAACCGCCCATGTACGCGGCCAGCACCTTCGGGTCGTGCAGCAACTGCTGGCCGCTCCCTTCGAGCACGATCCGCCCGCTCTCGAGGACGTAGCCGTGGCGCGCGACCTTCAATGCCTGGCGCACGTTATGCTCGACCAGGAAAATCGTCAGGCCGTCGGCATTGATCTCGCGCAGGGTGCGGAAGATGTCCTGCACGATGATGGGCGCCAGGCCCATCGAAGGCTCGTCGAGCAGCAGCAGGCGTGGGCGCGCAAGCAGTGCCCGGCCGATCGCGAGCATCTGCTGCTCACCGCCCGAGAGGTTGCCGGCGAGGCCGCCGATGCGCTCTTCCAGACGCGGGAACAGCGTGAGCACACGCTCCAGGTCGGAGGCCACCGCGGCGCGGTCGCGGCGCCGGTAGGCACCGAGCTCGAGGTTCTCGCGCACCGTCAGCGTGGTCAGGATCGCCCGACCCTCGGCCACCTGCACCAGGCCGCGCTCGACGATCTGGTGGGTCGGCGCGCGCGTGATGTCTTCGCCGTCGAAGCGGATCGTGCCCGAGCGCGGCCGCACCAGCCCCGAGAGCGCGAGCAGCGTGGTCGACTTGCCGGCGCCGTTGGCGCCCACCAGCGTGCGGATTTCGCCGCCCTGCACGTCGAAGCTGATGCCCTGCACCGCCTCGATGTGACCGTAGCCGACCTGCAGGTCGCGGACCTCGAGCAGGGCCGTCACAGGCGCGCTCCCGTCGGCGCGACCACGGCGCCCGCCGGCGCCGCGTCGGTGTCGTCATCGCGGCCGAGATAGGCCTCGATCACGTCCTCGTTGTTCTTGATCTGTTCGGGCGTGCCCTCGGCGATGATGCGGCCGAAGTTGAGCACCGCGATGTGCTCGCACAGACCCATCACGAAGCGCATGTCGTGCTCGATCATGAAGACC
This sequence comes from Burkholderiaceae bacterium, assembly GCA_039921765.1. Taxonomy (GTDB): domain Bacteria; phylum Pseudomonadota; class Gammaproteobacteria; order Burkholderiales; family Burkholderiaceae_C; genus JBDSBD01. The sequence goes on along the minus strand of JBDSBD010000392.1, from coordinate 2,399 downwards.
GTGTAGCCGCGCTTGGCGATGCGCTCGATCTCGGCCATCAACTCGACCTTCTCGGCGGTGTTCATGCCCGCCACCGGCTCGTCGAGCATCAGCAGCTTGGGATCGGTGGCCAGCGCGCGCGCGAGTTCGAGCTTGCGCTGGTCGCCGTACGAGAGGTTGTTGGCGATGTCGGCGGCCTTCTTGTCCAGGCCGACCCAGGACAGCAGCTCGCGGGCGCGCTCGCGCGCGCGCCGCTCCTGCGCACGATACCCGGGCAGGGCGAACAGCCAGGCGGGCAGGCTGTAATCGAGATGGGAGTGCATGCCGACCACCACGTTCTCGAGCAGTGTCATCTCCTTGAAGATGCGGATGCTCTGGAACGTGCGTGCGAGTCCGGCGCGCGTGATGTTGTGCGGCTTCATGCCGAGCAGGCTGCGGCCCTCGAGTTCGATCGCGCCACCGGTGGGCGCGAGCAGCCCGGTGACGAGGTTGAAGACCGTGGTCTTGCCGGCCCCGTTCGGGCCGATCAGGCCGAAAACCTTGCCGGAAGGCACCTCGAAGCTCACGTCGTCGAGCACGCTGAGTCCGCCGAAGCGCTTGGAGACTTTCGAGAGCTTGAGCATCTCAGTGCGCTGCCTCGGTCTGCGCCGCCGGCGGCGTGCTCGGTGGCCTGGAAGGCCCGCGGCCGAACCACTGCCGGATGCGCTGCGGATCCCACAGGCCCTTGGGCAGGAACAGCACGATGAGGACCAGGATCGCGCCATTGACCATTGTGCGGAAGTCGCCCAGACCCCGCAGGGCCTCGGGCAGCAGCGTGAGGATTGCCGCGCCGAGCACCGGGCCGACCAGGCTTTCGATGCCACCCAGGATGGCCATCGTCAGGATTTCCACCGCGCGATCGAAACCGTACTCGCTCGGTCCGATGAAGAACGTCAGGTGCGCGTTGAGCGCACCGGCGAGGCCGGCGATGGCGCCCCCGAGCGCGAACGCGAGCATCTTGTGCGACAGCACGTTCACGCCCATCAGCGACGCGGCCACCCCGTCCTCGCGGATTGCATCGAAGGCGCGGCCGACGCGCGAGCAGCGCAGCCGCCACAGCAGCAGCAGCGTGATCACCACCGCGCCCACCACATGCCACCAGCGCGTCAGTTGGGGGATGCCGTTGAGCCCGAGCGCGCCGCCTGTCAGCGATTCGGCGTTCAGGTACGTCACCCGCACCACTTCGCCGAAGCCGAGCGTGGCCATTGCCAGGTACACGCCCGACAGCCGCAGCGTCGGTGCGCCGATGACCAGTGCCACCAGGGTGGGTGCCAGCATGCCGCCGGCCAGCGCCACCGGAAAGGGCATCCCGTAGTTCATGGTGAGGAGCGACGCGGTGTAGGCGCCAATGCCCATGAACGCGGCGTTGGCGAGTGCCAGCAAGCCGCACGACAGGGTGAGCCAGATTGACAGCGCGAGCAGGGTGTTGACGCCCACACCCAGCACCAGGTTGCTGTAGACGGCCCAGAAGTTGCCAAACCATTCCATGATGTGAGCGATCAAGCCTTGCGTTCGAGGACGCGCCCGAACATGCCTTGCGGGCGAATCAGCAGCACGATGAAGAGCAATCCGAACGCGACCGCGTCACGCATCGTCGAGCCGATGTAGGCTACCGACATCACTTCGGCGAAACCCAGGAACAGCCCGCCGATCAGCGCGCCGCGAATATCGCCCATGCCGCCCAGGATGATCACGGCGATGCCCTTTTCCAGCATCGGCTGCCCCATGGTCGGGAACACAGCGTTCGAATACAGCGCGACCAGCAGGCCGGCCACGCCGCCCAACGCCGCGGCACTGAACGAGGTCAGGTAGAACAGGCCCTCGACGTTGATGCCGAGCAGCGACGCGGCCTTGGGCGATTCGGCAATGGCGCGCAACGCGCGCCCGAGCTGGGTGCGGCGCATCACGATCAGCAGCCCGGCCATCAGTGCGAACGACAGCAGGATGATCCCGACCTCGAGCACACTGATCTGGATGCCGGCGAACTTGAGTTGCGTACTCGGCACCAATTCGGTCGGGAAGCGCTGGTTCTGGGCACCGAACAGGCCCTGCGACGCATTGTTGAAGAAGATCGCCAGTCCGATGGTGGCGATCATCGGGATCAGGTGGTTGACGTTGCGTTTGCGCAGCGGCTTGAGCACGAGCACGTCGATCACCAGGCCGAACGTGCCGGCCACCACGAACGCCGCGATCAGCGCACCCCACAGCGGCAGCGCAAGGTGGCGCACCGTCTCGAGCGCCGCGTAGGCGCCGATCATGAAGATCGCGCCGTGCGACAGGTTGATCACGCCCAGCACGCCGAACACCAGCGTGAAGCCGAGTGCGAAGAGCGCGTAGACGCAGCCGAGCGAGAGCGCGTTGACGAGTTGTTGTTCGAGCAT
>JBDSBD010000391.1:0-7039 GCA_039921765.1 Burkholderiaceae bacterium | reverse complement strand
GTGCTCTCCGGCGGGCCGCTCGGCATCATGCAGGCGGTGATGGACAACGTGCTGCCCTACATCCACGATCGCAAGCAGTTCGGCCAGAGCATCGGCGAGTTCCAGCTGATCCAGGGCAAGGTGGCCGACATGTACACGGTGCTGCAGGCGGCGCGTGCCTTCGCCTACACGGTGGCGAAGAACCTCGATCTGCTCGGGTCCGAGCATGTGCGTCAGGTGCGCAAGGACTGCGCCAGCGTGATCCTGTGGACCGCCGAGAAGGCCACCTGGATGGCCGGCGAGGGCATCCAGATCTTCGGTGGCAACGGCTACATCAACGACTACCCGCTCGGTCGCCTGTGGCGCGACGCCAAGCTCTACGAGATCGGCGCAGGCACGAGCGAAATACGGCGCATGCTGATCGGCCGCGAGCTGTTCGCCGAGACCCTGTGAGGTGGGGGCGTTGGCCCGCCCGGGATGCGACCCGGGCTGGCGGAACCGGGGGCTTCGTGCCTAGAATATTGCACTGCAACAAAAGGATGTCCTGATGAGCCGCGTACTGCCCGATCTGTTCGAGAAAAACCGCCAGTGGGCGCAGGCCACGGAAGCCCGTGCGCCGGGATTCTTTTCGCGGCTGCTCGAGCAGCAGGCGCCGCAGTACCTGTGGATCGGCTGCGCCGACTCGCGCGTGCCGGCCAACGAGCTGGTCGGGCTGTTGCCGGGCGAGCTGTTCGTGCACCGCAACGTCGCCAACGTGGTGGTCCACACCGACCTCAACTGTCTGTCGGTGATCCAGTTCGCCACCGACGTGCTCAAGGTCAAGCACATCATCGTGGTCGGCCACTCGAATTGCGGCGGCGTCACCGCGGCCTTGCACGACCGACGCGTGGGGCTGGCCGACAACTGGATCCGCCATGTGCAGGACGTGCGCAACCGCCACCAGCGCTGGCTCGACACGGTCGACGAAGCGCAGCGCGTGAATGCGCTGTGCGAACTCAACGTGGTCGAGCAAGCCCTCAACCTGTGCCACACCATCGTGGTTCAGGATGCCTGGGCGCGTGGCCAGGTGGTGGTGGTGCACGGCTGGGTCTACGGGTTGCACAACGGCCTGCTGAAGGATCTCGCGATGACTGTCGGTGGCAACGATGACGTGAATGCCGCCTACGAATCCGCGCTGGCGGCGGTGTACCAGCGCTACGGCGCCAGCGGCGCCGCCACGAGTTCGAACACGGGCTGATGACCGGGTCGTCCATGCGCAGCGCCGGCTTCCCCCGGGCTCTCAGCCACAGCCACGCGTTCGACATCGCGGTGGCGATGCGCGACGGCTTCGACCGCCACTACCGGTTGTTTCGACAGACCACCGCCGAAGCCAAGCGCCGCTTCGAGCAGGCCGACTGGCACGGCCAGCAGCGCGCCCAGGCACACCGCATCGAGTTCTACGACAAGCGCGTGTCAGAAGCGGCGGAACGGCTGCAGACCGAATTCGGTGCCGCCTCGCTGCCGATGGACGTGTGGCACCAGGTCAAGCTGCACTACATCGGGCTGCTCACCAACCACCTGCAGCCCGAGCTCGCCGAAACCTTTTTCAACTCGGTGACGACGCGCATCCTGCACCGCAGCTACTTCAAGAACGATTTCATCTTCGTGCGCCCCGCCATCTCGACCGAGTACATCGAAAACGACGAACCGGCCTCGCTGCCGACCTACCGCGCCTACTATCCGACCCAGGCAACGATGCACGAGACCTTCGTGCGCATCGTCACGAACTTCCAGCTCGAGCGCGAGTTCGACGATCTGGATCGCGATGTCGATTGCGTGCTCGGCGCCGTGCGGGTCGAACTCGGCGACTTCCGGCTGCGCACCAATTTCCAGGTCCAGGTGCTGACCTCGCTGTTCTACCGCAACAAGGGCGCGTACCTGGTCGGCAAGATCATCAACGGCTTTGCCGAGACGCCATTCGCGCTGCCGATCCTGCACGATGACGCGGGCAAGCTCGTGATCGACGCGGCGCTGTTCGGCGAGGACGATCTGCTGCTGCTGTTCAGCTTTGCACGCGCTTACTTCATGGTCGCGATGGAAGTGCCGTCGGCCTATGTGCAATTCCTGCGCTCGATGATGCCGCGCAAGTCGCGCTCCGAGCTGTACAACGCGCTCGGCCTGGCCAAGCAGGGCAAGAACGCCTTCTACCGCGACTTCCTGTATCACCTGAAGCATTCGAGCGACCGCTTTCGCATCGCCCCCGGCATCAAGGGCATGGTGATGCTGGTGTTCGACCTGCCGAGCTTCCCGTATGTCTTCAAGGTCATCAAGGATTTCTTCCCGGCCCAGAAGGAAACCACGCGCGAGCTGATCATGAGCAAGTACCTGCTGGTCAAGCAGCACGATCGCGTGGGCCGCATGGCCGACACACTCGAGTACAGCAAGGTCGCGTTCCCGCGCGCGCGCTTCGACGATGAGCTGGTGGACGAACTGCGCCACTTCTGCCCGAGCCTGCTCGAGGAAGACGGCGACGTGCTGGTGATCCGCCATCTCTACCTCGAGCGACGCATGATTCCGCTCAACATCTACCTGCACGATGCCCCCGTGGAGCAGGTCGAGCACGCGGTGATCGAGTACGGCAACGCGATCAAGGACCTGGTTCGCGCCAACATCTTCCCGGGCGACATGCTCTGGAAGAACTTTGGCGTCACGCGCCACGGCAAGGTCGTGTTCTACGACTACGACGAGATCGAATACCTGACCGACTGCAACTTCCGCAAGGTGCCGCAGGCGCACAACGAGGAAGAGGAGATGTCGGCCGAAGTCTGGTACAAGGTCGGCCCCAAGGACGTGTTCCCCGAGACCTTCGCGCCGTTCCTGCTCGGCAACCCGGTGGTGCGCGAGGTCTTCATGCGCCACCACGCCGACCTGCTCGATGCCAGCTTCTGGCAAGGCCACAAGGAGCAAATCCTGGCTGGATACGTGCATGATGTATTTCCGTACGACGCGCACAAGCGTTTCCGGCATGCCGAGCAAGTCGAGTCGAGCCCCGCCGTAGCGCTTTGACGCGTTGCCTCCCGCCGCCCCTTGCCACGCCGTTACACCACTGTTGTTTTCACCTGTTGAGGAGCCCATCATGGCCGAATCCATCGTCATCGTTTCCGCTGCCCGCACGCCGATCGGCGGCTTGCTGGGCGACTTCAGTTCGCTGTCCGCACACCAGCTCGGCGCCGTCGCGATCAAGGCCGCGATCGAGCGCGCCGGCGTTCCCGGCGACGCTGTCAGCGAGGTATTGATGGGCAACTGCCTGATGGCCGGCCAGGGTCAGGCGCCGGCGCGCCAGGCCTCGCTGGGCGCCGGGCTGCCGCCCTCGGTGGGCGCGGTCACGCTGTCCAAGATGTGCGGCTCGGGCATGCGTGCGGCGATGTTTGCGCACGACATGCTGGTCTGCGGAAGTGCCGACGTGGTCGTCGCCGGCGGCATGGAAAGCATGACCAACGCACCGCACCTGACCTACATGCGCAAGGGCGTGAAGTACGGCCTCGCTGCGCTTTACGACCACATGGCGATCGACGGCCTGGAAGACGCCTACGAAAAACTGCCGAACGGTGCCGGCAAGGCCATGGGTGTGTTTGCGGAGGATTGCGTCGCCAAGTACCAGTTCAGCCGCGAGCAGATGGACAATTTTTCGATCGCCTCGACGCAGCGCGCGAAAGTGGCCAACGAGGACGGCAGCTTCGACTGGGAAATGGCGCCGGTCAGCGTGGCGGGCAAGGGCGGCGAGACCGTGATCAAGTGGGATGAGCAGCCCTTCAAGGCCAAGCTCGACAAGATCCCGAGCCTGAAGCCCGCCTTCAAGAAGGACGGCACCATCACCGCCGCCACCTCGTCGAGCATTTCCGACGGCGCCGCCGCGCTGGTGCTGATGCGCGAGAGCACCGCCTCGAAGCTGGGTGTCAAGCCGATTGCACGCATCCTCGCGCATTCGGTTCACGCACAGGCACCAAACTGGTTCACGACCGCGCCGGTGGGCGCGATCCGCAAGGTCCTCGAGAAAACCGGCTGGGCCGCCAAGGACGTGGACCTGTGGGAAGTCAACGAGGCCTTCGCCGCGGTCACGCTCGCCGCGATGACCGAGTTCAAGCTGGCGCACGAGATCGTCAACGTCAACGGCGGTGCGGTCGCACTCGGCCACCCGATCGGCGCCAGCGGCGCGCGCATCGTCGTGACCTTGCTGGGCGCGCTGCGCAAGCGCGGCGGCAAGCGCGGCGTGGCGGCGCTGTGCATCGGCGGAGGCGAGGCCACGGCGATGGCGGTCGAACTGTTGTGACGCCCCGATTCACGCTTGCGGCGATGCCGGTTCAGGCCGCACTGGCCGGGGAGGGCGGCCGATGAAGGTGCTCGTGATCGGCGCGTCGCGCGGCATCGGTCGCGAGTTCGTGCGCCAGTACCTCGCCGACGGTGCGGCCGTCACCGCCACCGCGCGCCGCGAGGCAGATGTGGCTGAACTCGTCGCGCTCGGCGCCACCGTCTTTGCGCTCGACGTCACCGACGCGGCGAGCGCCTCGAGCCTGGCCTGGCGCATCGACGGCGCGGCCTTCGATGTCGTGATCATCGCCGCCGGGGTCTTCGGGCCGCGCACGCAGGAGCTCGAGACGCCGAGTGCGATCGACTTCGACGCGGTGATGCACACCAACGTGCTCGGCGCGATGCGCGTCATTCCGCAACTGACCGACGCGCTCGCGCCGGGCGCCAGGCTCGCGGTGCTGTCCTCGCGCATGGCCTCGCTGGGCCTGCGCCACAGCAGTTCGGGCTGGCTCTACCGGGCCTCGAAGGCCGCGCTCAACTCGGTGCTGAAGGACAGCGCGCTGGTGCTGGGTGCGAAGGCGGTCTGCGTCGCTTTCCATCCCGGCTGGGTGCAGACCGACATGGGTGGCGCCAAGGCCGATCTGCCAGCTGCGCGCAGCGTCGCCGACATGCGCCGCGTGCTGGCCGGTCTGACCGCGGCCGACAGCGGCAGCTTCCTGAACCATGATGGTGGCACCCTTGCCTGGTGAGCGCGGGGCCGCGCGGGCCCAGGATCGGGCCGAGCCGATGCCCTCGGGTGAGCTTGCGGGCACCCCGGCGCCGCTCACCGAACCGGGTGAGACCTTCAGCCTTCGACTGCGCCTGACCGACGCCGAGATCATCGACACGGCCGGCCGCCTGCACGACCACAACCCGCTGCACCATGACCTCGGCGCGGCGCGCGCCGCCGGATTCCCGGGCCTGATCGCAAGCGGCGCGCACACCGGCGCGATCTTCATGGGCATGACGGCGACACACTTCTCGCAACCGGCGCCCGACGGCGACGCACGTTCGGTGCTCGGGCTGGGCTTCGACATCCGGTTCCGCGCCGTGGTCGTGGCCGACGAGGAGATCGTGATGCGCTGGACCGTGCAGAACAGCACCTGGAAGCCGAGCCTGAAAGGCTGGGTCACCGAGGCGACCGGAGACGTGCGCACGCCGCGCGGCATCGTGCTCACGGGGCGCGCGACACTGCTGCTGCGCCGCCCGACCTGAACCCGGCACCATGGTGTTCGACACCATGCAGCCCATGAAACTGCGCCTGTACCGCCCGGCGTCGTTGTATATCCTCGTGATACGGCCGGGTGTCGCTGCGGTTGCCGGGCCAAGACGACGGAGCCATCGGTTTTCCTGAGCGCTGCACGGCACCGAACACTGCACCCACCGAAAGCGGAGAACCCATGCTGCTGAACGACGACCACCGCGCGGTACAGGACGCCGTGCGCACCTATGTGCAAGACCGGATTGCGCCGCAGGCGGCCGCCTGGGACAAGAGCCACGACTTCCCGAAGGCCGAGCTGCGCGGGCTCGCCGAACTCGGCTGCTACGGCGTTGCGGTGCCCACCGAGTGGGGCGGTGCCGGGCTCGACTACCTGGCGCTCGCCATCATCCTCGAGGAGATCGCCGCCGGCGACGGTGCAACCTCGACCGTGGTGAGCGTCAACAACTGCCCGGTCTGCTCAATCCTGATGGCCTGGGCCAGCGACGCGCAGAGGGAGGCCTGGCTCAAGCCACTGGCGCGCGGCGAGATGCTGGGCGCGTTCTGCCTGACCGAGCCGCACGTCGGCTCGCAGGCTGACGGGCTCAAGACCAGCGCTGCGAGGGCGGGTGACGACTACGTGCTGAACGGTGTCAAGCAGTTCATCACCAGCGGCAAGAACGGCAATGTCGCGATCGTGATGGCGGTCACCGACAAGGCGGCCGGCAAGAAGGGCATCAGCGCCTTCATCGTGCCGACGGACACGCCCGGCTACGGCGTGGCGCGCATCGAGGACAAGATGGGCCAGCACGCCAGCGACACCGCGCAGATCGTGTTCGAGAACTGCCGCATCCCGGCGGCGAACCGGATCGGCAACGAAGGTCAGGGGCTGAAGATCGCGCTCTCCGGACTGGAGGGCGGGCGCATCGGCATTGCCTCGCAAAGCGTCGGCATGGCGCGCGCCGCGTTCGAGGCGGCGCTGCACTATTCGAAGGATCGCGTCGCGTTCGGCAAGCCCATCTTCGAGCACCAGGCCGTGCAGTTCCGGCTCGGCGAGATGGCCACGCAGATCGAGGCTGCGCGCCAGCTCATCCACCATGCCGCGTGCCTGAAGGACGCGGGCCGGCCCTGTTTGAAAGAGGCAGCGATGGCCAAGCTCTTCGCCAGCGAAATGGCCGAAAGGGTTTGCAGCGCGGCGATCCAGGTCTTCGGCGGTTACGGCTATGTGAGCGACTTCCCCGTCGAGCGCATCTACCGCGACGTGCGCGTGTGCCAGATCTACGAGGGCACCAGCGATGTGCAGAAGATCTTGATCGGGAGGGCGCTGGCATGAACGGTTTCAATGCGGGAGAAATCAAGGCGCTCGCGTTCGACGTGTTCGGCACCGTGGTGGACTGGCGCTCGTCCATCGTGCGCGAGGGCGAGGCGCTGGCCGCGGCGCGCGGTCTGGCGGTCGACTGGCCAGCGTTCGCCGACGCCTGGCGCGCCGGCTACCAGCCGGCGATGCAGCGCGCGCGCAGCGGCGAGATCGCGTGG
>JBDSBD010000390.1:0-3321 GCA_039921765.1 Burkholderiaceae bacterium | reverse complement strand
CACGTTCCTGAAGGTGACCCAGGTGCCGCGGCTGTTTGCGGGCTTGCGTGTCAACGTCGGGGTGATCGTCGCGCTGGTGGCGGTCGGGTTGTTCTGGGTGCTGCTGTTTCGCACCTACGCCGGCTTTCAGCTCCAGGTCGGTGGGCTGGCGCCCGCGGCGGCGCGCTATGCCGGGTTCTCGTCGCGCAAGACCTTGTGGACGGCGCTGCTGCTGTCGGGCGCAACGGCGGGCCTGGCCGGCGCGCTCGAGGTGGCCGGCCCGCTCGGGCAGCTCACACCGTATGTGCCAGCGGGCTACGGATTTGCCGCGATCATCGTCGCCTTCGTCGGCCGGCTGCACCCGGTGGGCATCGTCTTCTCGGGAATCCTGATGAGCATGTTCTACATCGGCGGCGAGCTCGCCCAGTCGCGCCTCGGGTTGCCCAAATCGCTGACCGGCGTGTTCCAGTGCCTGCTGCTGTTCACCTTGCTCGGCTGCGACACGCTGATCTATTACCGCGTGCGCTGGCGCGCCGCGCGCGCGGCCGCGTCGCATCCCGCCAGTGCGGTGCGGGCGGCCCAGAGCACCGGAAAGGGCAGTTGACATGGACCATCTCGCGCTCCTTCTCGCGGCCACCCTGAGCTCGGGCACGGTGCTCGCTTTCGCGTCACTGGGTCTGCTCATCAACGAGCGCTCGGGCATCGTCAACCTCGGCGCCGAGGGCCTGATGCTGGTGGCCGCGATCGCCGGCTTCGCGACCGCCGTGCACACCGGCAGCGATTGGCTCGGCTTCGGCGCCGGCGCGCTGGTGGGCGCCCTGCTCGCGGGCGCGTTCGGGCTGCTCGTGATCTGGCTCAACACCAATCAGTATGCGACCGGGCTGGCGTTGACCTTGTTCGGGGTCGGACTGTCGGCCTTTCTCGGCATCAACTACACCCAGCAACGCCTGGGCGAGCGGCCGAACTTTCATGTTCCCTACCTCGCCGACATCCCGTTCATCGGCCCGGCCTTCTTTCGCCAGCACCCGATGGTGTACCTGGCGATCGCGCTGGCCGCGCTGCTCGCCTGGTTCCTGTACCGCTCGCGCGCCGGGCTGGTGTTGCGCGCGGTCGGCGAGTCGCCCGAGTCGGCGCACGCGCTGGGCTACCCGGTGCGACGCATCCGCCTGTTCGCCGTGATGGCGGGCGGTGCGCTGTGCGGCGTCTCGGGCGCCTATCTGTCGCTGGTGTACACGCCGCTGTGGGTCGAGGGCATGGTCGCGGGCAAGGGCTGGATCGCGCTGGCCCTCACCACGTTCGCCACCTGGCGCCCGGCGCGCGTGATGCTCGGCGCCTATCTGTTCGGTGGCGTGACGATGTTGCAGTTCTACCTGCAAGGACAGGGCGTCCACATCGCGAGCCAGTTCCTGACGATGATGCCCTACCTTGCCACGATCGTCGTGCTGGTGCTGATCTCGCGCAACGCAACCTTCATTCGCATCAACATGCCGGCGTCGATCGGCAAGCCGTTCTTCCCGGGCGGCTAGCGCGGTGGCCCGAGGCGGGGCCGGTGCGGGCCCTTCGATGGCCTCAGCAGGCCCGGCTCGCCTAGCCAACCCAGGATCACTGTCCGATAATCACGCTCTTCGCCTGCCGCTGCTGACCGGTCCTGGATCGCACGGTCTTTTTCAACCCTGGAGACAACATGACCCGAATCTCTAAACGCTCCCTGATCAAACTGGCCGGTATGGGGTCGCTGGCGGCGGCCGCGGCGCTGGTGGGCTGCAGCAAGAAGGACGAGGCGCCGGTGGCCGCGCAGGCGCCGGCGGCGACGGAGACGGCTGCGGCCGCGTCCGCACCTGCCGCGACCGGGCCCTTGAAGGTCGCATTCGCCTACATCGGCCCGGTCGGCGATGGCGGTTGGACCTTTGCACACGACAACGCGCGCAAGGCACTCGAGAAGGAGTTCGGCGACAAGATCGTCACCAGCTTCGTCGAGAAGGTGCCCGAAGGGGCCGACGCCGAGCGTGTGTTCCGCGATCTGGCCAGCCAGGGCAACACGCTGATCTTCGGCACGACCTTCGGCTACATGGAGCCGATGCTCAAGGCGGCCGCCGACCTGCCGAACGTGAAGTTCGAGCACGCCACCGGCTACAAGACCGCGCCGAACATGCGCACCTACGATTCGCGCACCTACCAGGGCGCCTATTTGGCTGGCGTGATCGCCGGCGGCATGACCAAGACCAACACGCTGGGCGTGGTCGGCTCGGTGCCGATTCCCGAAGTGGTTCGCAACATCAACAGCTTCACGCTCGGCGCGTTGTCGGTCAACCCGAAGATCAAGACCAAGGTCGTGTGGGTCAACGAGTGGTTCGATCCTCCGAAAGAAACCGAGGCCGCGCAGTCGCTGATGAACGGTGGCGTCGACGTGCTGATGCAGAACACCGACTCGTCGGCGGTGCTGCAGGCCGCCGAAAAGGCCGGCAAGTACGCATTCGGCTGGGACAGCGACATGACCGCTTATGCGCCGAAGGCCCACCTCGCCTCGGCCGTCATCAACTGGGCGCCGTACTACACCAAGTCGGTGAAGGAGGCGCTCGACGGCACCTGGAAGGGTGACGAGCGCGCATGGTGGGGTGTCAAGGAAGGCGCCATCGATCTGGTGTCGATCTCCGACAAGGTGCCGGCCGAGCTGAAGGAAAAGGCCGAGAAGGCCAAGGCCGGCCTGAAGGACGGCAGCCTCGTGATCTGGAAGGGCCCCATTTTCTCCAACGACGGCAAGGAAGTGCTGAAGCAGGACGAAGCGGCTGACGACAAGTTCCTCGGCGCCATCAACTTCTTCGTCAAGGGCGTCGAAGGCACGGTGCCGGGCTCGGACAAGAAGTAAGGTCGGGCAGCGCGCTGGACGCGCGCTGCACTGCACGGGCCGCCTCGCGCGGCCCGTTTTCATGGTGCGCCCGGTGCGGCGCATTGACACGGAGGCCGACGCCATGATCGATTTCGACGCCATCGCGCGCGCACGCCTGCCCGCGCTGTTGCAGGCCATGCCCAAGGCAGAGTTGCACATCCACATCGAGGGCTCGCTCGAACCTGAAATGATCTTCGCACTGGCTCAGCGCAATGGCGTGGCGCTGCCGTATGCCGACGTCGAGGCGCTGCGCGCGGCCTATGCGTTCACCGACCTGCAGAGTTTTCTCGACATCTACTACGCCGGCGCCAGCGTGCTGCTGAAGGAGGAAGACTTCTTCGATATGGCGATGGCCTATTTCCGGCGCGCCGCGGCCGACCATGTCGTGCACGCGGAGGTGTTCTTCGACCCGCAGACCCACACCGAGCGCGGCGTGGCGTTCGAGACCGTGATCG
>JBDSBD010000389.1:0-10561 GCA_039921765.1 Burkholderiaceae bacterium | reverse complement strand
GTTCGTGCTGATCGACTGGTGCGACACGCTGCATTTCGAGTTGCGCGGCGACGGCCGACTGGCTCGCCATGATCTTGGCGCCACCTTGCCGAGCGATGACCTGTGCCTGCGTGCGGCGCGCGCGCTGCAGGCAGCCAGTGGCACCCGGCTCGGCGTCGACATCTCGATCGCCAAGCACGTGCCGTGGGGCGCGGGGCTGGGCGGAGGCAGTTCGGATGCCGCGTCGACCCTGCTGGCGCTGAACCACCTGTGGCAACTGCACTGGCCGCGTGCACGGCTGCAGGCCATCGGGTTGGCGCTGGGGGCCGACGTGCCGTTCTTTCTCGGCGGACACAACGCGCTGGTCGAAGGGGTCGGCGAGCGCCTCACTGCGCTGGCGCTGCCGACCCAATGGCTGGCGGTGATCAAGCCCGCCGCGAGCCTGGAAACCGGTGCAATCTTCAACAGTCCGGCGCTCGGGCGCAGCACGCAAGCGGTTATACTTGCAGGCTTTCTTGCTGACTGCCTGGGCGGATTTGGCCGCAACGACTTGCAGCCGGTTGCCGAGGCACAGTGTCCCGAGGTGGCGCAAGCCGCCGCGGTGCTGTACCGGCAGTTCGGCAACAGTCGCATGACGGGTTCGGGTAGCGCAGTTTTTGCAAGAGCAGGTACGGACGATCAACCCAGGGCGGCAATGCCGGCGGATCTTGCGCCGGAATGGGTTGGGCGAATGTGCCGCAGTCTGCCGGAACACCCGCTCGCCGGGTGGGTCAGCGATTGAAACGGTTGGTGGTTCGTGGCTGCAAGGCGGCGGACCGGTGTAGGGGAGTCGCCAAGTTGGTTAAGGCACTGGATTTTGATTCCAGCATGCGAAGGTTCGAATCCTTCCTCCCCTGCCAAACACTTGACTTGCCCGTGCACCCCGGAGCTTGACCTTGCCATAAGCCTTGCCGGAGGAAAGCGTGCTTTTCAATACAGTGCTGTTTACCGGAAATGCCAACCCTGCTCTCGCGCAGGAAATCGCATCGCACCTCGGCATCAATCTGGGCAAGGCCAAGGTCGGACGCTTCTCCGACGGCGAGGTCGACGTCGAGATTCATCAGAACGTGCGCGCTCGCGACATCTTCGTGATGCAACCCACCTGCGCGCCGACGAACGAGAACCTGATGGAGTTGTGCATCATGGTCGACGCGCTCAAGCGCGCGTCGGCACGGCGCATCACCGCAGTCATCCCCTACTTCGGCTACGCGCGCCAGGATCGTCGCCCACGCTCGACCCGGGTGCCGATCAGTGCCAGGGTGGTGGCCAACCTGCTCGAGGCCGTCGGCGTCGAACGGCTGCTGACGATGGACTTGCACGCCGACCAGATTCAGGGATTTTTCAACATTCCGGTCGACAACATCTACGCGTCACCGGTGCTGCTGGCCGATCTGCAGACCAAGCGCTACGACGACCTCGTGGTGGTGTCCCCGGACGTCGGCGGCGTCGTGCGAGCGCGCGCGCTGGCCAAGCAGGCCGGCTGCGAACTGGCCATCATCGACAAGCGTCGCCCGCGCGCCAACGTCTCCGAAGTCATGCACGTGATCGGCGAGATCGAAGGGCGCAACTGCGTGATCATGGATGACATGATCGACACCGCGGGCACCCTCGTGAAAGCGGCCGAGGTGCTGAAGGAGCGCGGCGCCAAGCGTGTCTATGCCTATTGCACGCACGCGGTGTTCTCGGGCCCGGCGCTGGAGCGCATCAGTGCCTCCGCGCTCGACGAGGTCGTGATCACCAACACCATTCCGCTCAGCGAGAATGGCAAGAAATGCCCAAAGGTGCGCCAGTTGTCGGTGGCGTTCCTGTTTGCCGAGACCATCCGTCGCATCTCCGATGGTGAGTCGGTCATGTCCTTGTTCGCGGAGCAGAACGCGAACCTCTAGAAACGAGAGCGGGGCTCCGTCATGGAGTCCCTTCTTTGCTGTGGGCCTTGCGGCCCATTTCCCCCGAAGAGCCTGGTCGCGGGCCTTCACCACTTTGGAGTCAACCATGAAATTCGTCGCTTTCGAGCGCAGCTTGCAGGGGACCGGAGCGAGCCGCCGCCTGCGCAATGCCGACAAGGTTCCCGGCATTGTCTATGGCGCAGGCCAGCCGGCCATGATCGAACTCGATCACAACGCCCTCTTCTTCGCGCTGAAGAAGGAAGGCTTCCACTCCACCATCCTCGAGATGGAACTGGCGGGCAAGAGCGAGCAGGTCCTGCTGCGCTACTACCAGATGCACCCGTTCCGTCCGATCGTGCTGCACGTCGACTTCCAGCGCGTCGACGCCACGACCAAGATCACGAAGAAGGTGCCGCTGCGCTTCATCAACGAGGAAGACTCACCGGCCGTCAAGACCGACAAGTGCCTGATCAACCGCACGGTCAACGAACTGCGCATCCAGTGCCTGGCCGCGCAATTGCCCGAGCACCTGGTCGTCGACCTCGGTGAGATCGTCAAGGGCCAGTCGATGCACCTGAGCGAAATCAAGCTCGGCAAGGGCATCAAGGTCCTGACGCACGGCAACCCGAACCCGGTGATTGTGTCGGCTGCCGCACCGGCTGTCGAAGAAGAAGTGGTCGAAGCGCCCGTGGTGGTGGTAGCAGCCGCGGCGGCGCCCACCAAGGCCAAGAAGACCGAGAAACAAAACAAGAAGTGATCCACCGGCTGCCCGTCATCCCTCTTCAAGGGGACGCCGCCAGCCCCTCGCAGAGCCCCACTTCGGTGGGGCTTTTTTTGTGAGCCATCGGCCCTCGATAATCGAGCCACGATGATTCGATTGATTGCTGGACTGGGAAACCCGGGACCCGAGTACGAGGCCACGCGGCACAACGCGGGGTTCTGGTTCGTCGACGCGGCGGCGCGCCAGCTCGGCACGAAGCTCGCCCCCGAGCGCAGCTATCACGGGCTCGCTGCGCGCGTGAGCCGAGGCACCGGCCCGGTCTGGTTGCTCGAGCCGATGACCTTCATGAACCTGTCGGGCAAGTCGGTCGCGGCGCTGGCGCGCTTCTTCAAGATTTCACCCGAGGAGATCCTGGTCGTGCACGACTAGCTCGATCTGCTGCCGGGGCACATGAAGCTCAAGCTCGGCGGCAGCCACGCCGGCCACAACGGCTTGAAGGATATTCACGCCCAACTCGGCAGCCCCGACTACTGGCGGCTGCGCATCGGCATCGGACACCCGGGCGTGAAGGCCGAGGTCGTCAATCACGTGCTGCGCAAGCCACCCGCACCTGAGC
Organism: Burkholderiaceae bacterium; assembly: GCA_039921765.1. GTDB lineage: Bacteria > Pseudomonadota > Gammaproteobacteria > Burkholderiales > Burkholderiaceae_C > JBDSBD01. Next base: position 7,320 of record JBDSBD010000389.1, on the reverse strand, counting down.
GCGAGGCCATCGAAAAGTGCATCGAGCAGGCGCTGGGCGCGCTCGACTTGCTGCTGGCCGGCGACATGGAGCGGGCGACACTGAAGATCCATGCCCGACCGCCCCGGCCCAAACCGGCCCGCATCGCAAGGGACGTCGATCAACCGACGCCCCTCGGCCCCGTGTCGGGCAACCCACTGCCGAAGGACACGTCATCATGAAGCATGCTGCTGCGGGCTTCGCTCTGGGCCTGGGTCTGGTCTGCCTGAGCGCGCAGTCGCAGCTTGTCTACCGCTGTGGCAGCGTCTACTCGCAGGCACCCTGCCCTCAGGCCACGATCGTGGACGCGAGCGACCCGCGCAGCGCGACGCAACAAGCCGAAGCCAGGCAGTTGGCGCTGCAGCAACGCCAGCAGGCCGCCGAGATGGTTCATGACCGCCGCGTGCGTGAGCGCGAGCAGCGACCACCGCAGGCCTCGGGGTTCGACTCCCGTGCGACCCCGCCGGCCCCCTCGACTTCGGCTCACGAACCGCGCAAGACCAGGAAGAAGCATTCCGCCTCGGCCCACTCGACGGAGTCGGGCGCCGACTTCACGGCCATCGTCCCAGGCAGCGGCAAGAAGCCGGTCCGCCCGCCGGCGTAGCGCGCTTCAATCGCCGCAGCGCGGCCGGCCCGCGCGGCATTCCCCGCTCATGACGTGTCGCAGTGGAATCTCTCGAAACGGCCGGTGGCCGACGTCGATCACGCGCACGGCCTCGAAGCGATGGCGTCAAGAACCTGGATTGATGTCAATCCGGTGGCACCACGACCGCCGCTGCGGCGCCTTCGCTCCGCTGCAGCCGGTTGAAGCGGGCCCAGAGCGTGTCCTTGCTTTCGACGCGTGCCGGATCGACCGGAATGCAACTCACCGGGCAAACCTGCACGCACTGCGGCTCGTCGAAGTGGCCCACGCATTCGGTGCAGCGATCGGGGTCGATCTGGTAGATCTCGGGGCCCATCGAGATCGCCTGGTTCGGGCACTCGGGCTCGCAGACATCGCAGTTGATGCACTCGTCCGTGATCAGGAGTGCCATGCGCTCTCCCTCGCCACGATTTCGATCATCGAAAGTGCCTCGGCCGTGCTTTCAGGCGTTGATTGCTTTCACCCGCTGGTGCAGGCGGTCCAGCACGAAGGGTGACACGAACTTGGAGACATCACCCCCCAAGGTGGCAATCTCGCGCACGAAGGTGCCGGAAACGAACTGATACTGGTCGCTCGGCGTCAGGAACACGGTTTCCACGTCGGACATGAGCTGACGGTTCATGCCGGCCATCTGGAATTCGTACTCGAAGTCGCTGACGGCGCGCAGCCCGCGCACCACCACCTTGCCGTCCTGCTCGACGACGAAGTCACGCAGCAGGCCGCGAAAGGCCATGACTTCGACGTTCGGATACCGGGACGCAAGCTCGGAGGCGATCTCCAGCCGCTCGGCCACCCCGAACATCGTGTTCTTGTGGTGCCCGGCGGCCACTGCGACGATCAGGCGCTCGAACAGGCGGCCGGCACGACGCATCAGGTCTTCGTGGCCGAGCGTCATCGGGTCGAAGGTACCGGGGTAGACGGCAGTGAGTCGAGTGACGGAGGTCAAGGCAGTTCCCTCGCGGTTGATTTCGGCCGCAGTGTAGCAGCGCCGCGCTCAGGACAACTTGGCCCGGCGCAGCAGTCGGAAATGCACCGCGCCGGCACGGCCTTCGCGATACGGCTCAAGCCCCGCCGCGGCGGTCGGCTCGGGTGCGGGCCCATGGCCCGATTCAACATAGACAAAGCCCTGCGGCACCACGATGCGAGCGGCCGCTTCCAGCGCAGGCGCCAGCAACGGTGTGTCGAACGGCGGGTCGAGGAACACGAGCTCGAACGCATCCGGTGCGCAACGCGCCATCCAGGCCAGCGCATCGGCATTCAGAACCCGAACTTGGGCCGCGTTCAATCGCTGGCGCGCGTCGAGCAAGCCGCGCATCAAACGATGCTCGCGCTCCAGCAGCACGACCTCGGCAGCGCCGCGCGACGCGGCCTCGAAGCCGAGCGCCCCCGAGCCGGCGAAGGCATCCAGACAGCGCCAGCCGCTCAAATCCTGTCCGAGCCAGTTGAACAGCGTTTCGCGCACCCGGTCGGGCGTCGGGCGCAGGCCCGGCGAGTCGGCCACCGCAAGCTTGCTGCGCTTCCAGGTGCCGCCGATGATGCGCACCTCGCGCGCAAGCGCGCGGCGTGACGGCGCCGTCACACGCGCACCGGGATGCCGTCGCGTGCGAGCAGTGCCTTGGCCTGCCCGACCGTGAACTCGCCGTAATGGAAGATGCTCGCCGCAAGCACCGCGTCGGCGCCACCGATGCGAATTCCCTCGGACAGGTGCTCCAGGCAACCGACGCCGCCCGAGGCGATCACCGGCACGTCCACGGCGTCGCTGACCGCGCGTGTGAGTTCCAGATCAAAGCCGCTCCTGGTGCCGTCGCGGTCCATGCTCGTGAGCAGGATCTCGCCGGCGCCCGTCTCGGCCATCCGACGCGCCCAGGCCACCGCGTCGAGCCCCGTGTTCTGGCGCCCGCCGTGGGTGTAGACGTCCCAGCCGGCACCGCGCTCGGCCGCGTCCTGCGCGCTGCGGCGCTTGGCGTCGATCGCCACCACGATGCACTGCGCGCCGTACTTGCCCGAGGCGTCGGCGATCACCTGCGGGTTGGCCACCGCGGCCGAGTTGAAGCTCACCTTGTCGGCCCCGGCGTTGAGGAGGCGGCGCACGTCGGCGACCGTGCGCACGCCACCGCCCACCGTGAGCGGGATGAACACCTGGGAGGCCACCGCCTCGATGATTGGAAGGATCAGGTCGCGCGCGTCGCTGGTGGCCGTGATGTCGAGAAACGTCAGCTCGTCTGCACCCTGTTCGTTGTAGCGCGCGGCGATCTCGATCGGGTCACCGGCATCGCGCAACTCGACGAAGTTGACACCCTTGACGACGCGCCCGCCGGTCACGTCGAGGCAGGGGATGATGCGTTTTGTGAGCATGGGGATAGCCAAGACTGGAAAACAGAACTATATCTACGACGCCCCTGCAACTGTCGCACGGGTCTCGACCATCAAACCCTCACCTGCACCTGGAGCCTGTCATGACGAAGATCGCAGCCCTGTTGGCCGCCGGTGTGCTTGTCAGCACGATGAGCACCCTCGCCAGCGCCCAACCGGTCGTTGAGTACCGCGCCACGCTGTCGGGCGCGGCTGAGGCCCCCCCGAACGCATCTCCCGGCGCCGGCCAGGTCACGCTCACGCTCGACCAGAGCGGGCCGACCTCGATGCTGCGCGTGCAGGCCAGCTTCAGCGACCTGTCCGGCCCGGTCACAGCGGCGCACATCCACTGCTGCACGGCAACCGCGGGCGCTGGCACAGCCGGCGTGGCAACCCAGGTGCCGACCTTCGTCGGCTTCCCGGCAACCACCACGGGCAGCTACGACCAGACCTTCGACATGGGCCTGGCAGCGAGCTACAACCCCTCGTTCGTGACCGGCCACGGCGGCACTCTCGCCCTGGCGTTCGCGGATCTGATGGCGGGGCTGAACACCGGCCAGGCCTACTTCAACATTCACACCGCCAACTATCCGGGCGGCGAGATCCGCGGCTTCCTGACCGCGGTGCCCGAACCGGGGACCTACGCGATGCTCGCGCTCGGACTGGTGGCCGTGGCCGGCATGGCGCGGCAGCGGCGCGGCCGCTGAAATCGGTCAGTGCGCGGTTGCCATCCCGCTCACGCTCACGCTCACGGTCACTGCGCTGCGCAGTCGCCACAGCCACAGCCGCAGCGCGCTCGCGGCACGACACGGCACAGCCCGCGTCGAGATCGGTCCCGGCTCAGCGCGTGAGTTCGTCGGCGCGGCTTTGCGCGGTGGCAAAGTCGAGCGCGCCGTTGTAGATCGCGCGGCCGCAGATCACGCCCGTGACACCCTGGTCTTCGACCGCGCAGAGCTGCTCGATATCGGCCACGCTGCCCAGCCCGCCCGAGGCGATGACCGGAATGGTGAGCGCCTGAGCGAGCCTGACCGTGGCTTCGATGTTGATGCCGCCGAGCATGCCGTCGCGGCCGATGTCGGTGTAGATCACGCCCTCGACGCCATAGTCCTCGAACTTCTTCGCCAGATCGACCACCTCGTGGCCGGTGAGCTTGCTCCAGCCATCGGTCGCCACCTTGCCGTCCCGGGCGTCGAGGCCGACGATGATGTGGCCGCCGAAGGCGGAGCAGGCGTCGCGCAGGAACCCGGGGTTCTTGACCGCCGCGGTGCCGATGATGACAAAGCTCAGGCCGTTGTCCAGATAACGCTCGATCGTGTCGAGATCGCGGATGCCACCGCCGAGCTGGACCGGAATTTCATCGCCGACCTCGGCCAGGATCGCCTTGATCGCGCCCTCGTTGACCGGCTTGCCGGCGAACGCGCCGTTCAGGTCGACCAGATGCAGGCGGCGTGCGCCGGCCTCGACCCAGCGGCGCGCCATCTCGGCAGGGTGTTCACCGAACGTGGTGACCTCGGTCATGTCGCCTTGCTTGAGGCGGACACAGTGACCGTCTTTCAGGTCGATCGCAGGAATCAGCAGCATGGCCAACGGTTGTGAGTTGGGAAGGGGATGAGGCGAGCGAGGGGAGTTCCGGCTGAGTCGCTGGCGGGTCAAGCAAGGCCTGGCGCAGATACGAATCAGGGATTCCAGTGGAGGAAGTTCCGGTACAGCGCCAGACCGTGCCCGGCGCTCTTTTCCGGATGGAACTGGGTGGCGAAAATGTTATCGCGTGCAAGCGCGCTCGTAAAGCGCGTGCCGTACTCGGTTTCACCGGCTCTGTGGTGCACCTGAGACGGCCGGGCGTAGAAGCTGTGCACGAAGTAGAAGTACGCGGCGTCGGGCACGCCTGCCCAGATCGGGTGTGGCGCCGTCTGCAGCACCTGGTTCCAACCCATCTGCGGCACCTTGTAGCGACTGCCGTCGGCCTGCAGTTGCCCTTCGAGCCGAAAGCGCAACACCTCGCCCGCGATCAGGCCGAGACCGTCGGTCCAGACGCCGTCCACGCCTTCCTCGCTGCGCTCGAGCAGCATCTGCATGCCCACGCACACGCCCATCAGCGGCTTTGTGGCTGCGGCGTGCAACACCGCATCCAGCAAGCCGGAGTCGCGCAGCTCGCGCATGCAGTCGGGCATCGCGCCCTGGCCCGGCAGCACCACGCGCTCGGCGTCGCGCACCGCCTGCGCGTCGGCGGTCACGATCACGTCAAAGTCCGTGCCTTGCGCCACGTGCCGCACCGCCTGCGACACCGAGCGCAAATTGCCCATGCCGTAGTCGACGACCGCCACCGTGCGCTTCATCGCGTGCCTCCGGTCGAGCGCGCGCCGCGCGCGGGCCCCTGGGGACACCGCACCTGCCCAGACGAACGCCCCGCGTTCATTTCAGAGCGATCCCTTGGTCGACGGGATCACGCCCGCGGCACGCGGGTCGACCTCCAGCGCCATGCGAAGCGCGCGCGCAAAGGCCTTGAAAATCGTCTCACTCTGGTGATGCGCGTTGTCGCCGAACAGGTTGTCGACGTGAAGCGTGACGCCAGCGTGATTCACGAAGCCCTGGAAAAATTCGTGGATGAGCTGGGTGTCGAGTGCACCGATCATCCCGCTCTTGAAGTCGGCGCGCATCTGCAGCCCGGGCCGGCCGGAGAAGTCGATCACGACCCTGGAAAGCGCCTCGTCGAGCGGCACGTAGGCGTGACCGTAGCGGCGCAGCCCACGCTTGTCGCCGACCGCCTGCGCCATGGCCTGGCCGAAGGTGATGCCCACGTCCTCCACGGTGTGGTGACCATCGATGTGCAGGTCGCCCTGGGCCTCGATCGTCAGGTCGATCAGGCCGTGGCGCGCGATCTGGTCGAGCATGTGGTCGAAGAAGCCGATGCCGGTGGCAAGCCGGGCCGCGCCGCTGCCGTCGAGGTTCAGCGCGACCCGGATCTTCGTCTCGGCGGTGCGGCGCGTCACTTCGGTGGTGCGCGCACCGCCCGGTTGCGCGGCGCTCACGGCCCCGGCAGGCGGCGTCTGTGGAGAAGGGTTGGCAACAGGCTGGGTCATTGCAGGCTCGCTTTCAACGCGTCCATCATCAACGTGTTCTCGTCGGGAGTGCCCACGGTCAGGCGCAGACAGTTCGTGAGCAGCGGGTGCAGCGCCGAGACATTCTTGACCAGCACGCCGCGCCCTTTCATGGCTTCGAAGCAGTGCCTGGCGTCGGGCACACGAGCGAGGATCATGTTGGCCTCGCTGGGAAACGCCGTCACGCCAGGCAGCGCCGCGAGCAGCGGCAGCAGCCGCTCGCGCTCGGCACGCAGCACCGCGGCCTGGGCCGCGAACTGGTCGGCGTGCGCCAGCGCGAACAAGGTGGCCTCGGCATTGAGCACACCGATGTTGTAGGGCGGGCGCACCTTGTCGATCTGGTCGATCAGCGCCGCCGCACCGGCCAGGTAGCCCATGCGCACGCCGGCCAGCCCGAACTTGCTGAGTGTGCGCAGCACCAGCACATGCTCATGCTGGTCCTGACCGAGCTTGTCCATCCAGGTGCGCGACGAAAACGGCTGGTAGGCCTCGTCGAACACCACGAAGCCATCCTGCTGCGCCACCGCGGCGACGATGCGCTCGATCGCGGCCTCGTCGAACAGGTTCGCGGTCGGGTTGTTCGGATAGGCGAGGTAGGTGATTGCCGGGCGATGCGTCTCGATCGCCGCGAGCATCGCGTCGAGGTCAAGCTCGAAACGCGGCGTCAACGCCACACCGACGAACGGGAGGCCCTGCAGCCTGGCCGACATCTCGTACATCACGAAGCCGGGCATCGGTGCGACGATGGTGGCGGGTCGCCGCTGATCCGCTTCGCTGGCGGGTTCGGCGCAGGCCAGCGCCAGCAACGAGATCAGCTCGTCGGAGCCGTTGCCGAGCATCAGCTTGCAGCCCGCGGGCAGGTTCACGTAAGTCGCCAGTGCGGCGATCACATCGGCGACGCAGCGTCCCGGATAGCGGTTGATCGCGACCTGCCCGAGCCGCGTGCCGAGCTCGCGCTGCAGGTCCTCGGGCAGGCGAAACGGGTTTTCCATCGCGTCGAGCTTGACCATGCCCGCGCTCGGCTGCACCGCATAGGCGTGCATGGACTGCACGTCGTGTCGCAGGAAGTGCTGCATGCGCTCGGAAAGCGATAACGACGCAGCGTCGGCAGCGGAGGCAGCGGAGGGAGTCGAAGGGGTCGTCATGCGGCGGCCAGTCTCGTGGAACCCGCGGGCCACGGGCCAGTCAAGGCACGAGACGCATTTCAGC
>JBDSBD010000388.1:0-4300 GCA_039921765.1 Burkholderiaceae bacterium | reverse complement strand
GTGATGACCTCGCTGGTCACATCGTCGATCAGCTTCACGTCGAAGCCATACATTGCCACGCCCGGGCTGCCGAAGCGGCTTGCGGTGGGCGCGACACCATTGTCAACGGTCAGGATCGGCCAGCCCGTTTCGGTCTGCCAGTAGTTGTCGATGACCGGCTTATGCAGGGCCCCCGCAATCCAGGTCGCGGTCGGCTCATCAAGCGGTTCACCGGCGAGGAAAAGCGTGCGCAGCGAACTCAGGTCCGACGCTTGCAGGTAGTTCGGGTCGTGCTTCTTCAGCACCCGCACCGCCGTCGGTGCGGTGAACATGATGTTGATCCGGTATTTCTCGACCATGCGCCACCAGACGCCGGCATCGGGCCGTGTGGGCAGGCCCTCGTACATGACGGTGGCCATGCCGGCCAGCAGCGGACCGTAGATGATGTAGCTGTGACCCACGACCCAACCGATGTCGCTGGCGGAAAAATAGGTCTCGCCGGCCTTGCCGCAGAAGATGTATTTCATGCTCGCGGCCAGCGCCACCGCGTAGCCACCGGTGTCGCGCTGCACACCCTTGGGCTGGCCGGTGGTGCCACTGGTGTAGAGCGTATAGCTCGGGTGCGAAGCATCGAGCCATACACACGGCACCTGGGTTGCAAGGTGCTGCTCTCGCAGCGCCGCGTAGTCCTGGTCGCGTCCGGGCACGAGTTCCATCGCCGCCAGGCCGCGGTTCACGAGCAGCACCTTGCCCGGCTTGTAACGGGCCAGGCGGATCGCCTCATCGAGCAGTGGCTTGTACGCAATCACCTTGCCGGAACGGCTGCCCGCATCGGCGCTGATCAACAGAACCGGTTCGGCGTCATCAATGCGGCTGGCCAGGCTGCCGCTTGCAAATCCGCCGAACACAACACTGTGAATGGCGCCGATGCGCGCGCAGGCGAGCATCGCGAACGCGGCCTGCGCAATCATCGGCATGTAGATCAGCACCCGATCGCCCTGCTTGACGCCAAGCTCAAGCAGTACCGCTGCCATGCGCTGCACTTCGGCGTGCAACTCGCGGAAACTGTAGACGTGCTCTTCGCCCGTTTCGGTCGATACATAGATCAGCGCGTTCTGCTCGGCGCGATCTTTCAGATGCCGATCCACCGCGTTGTGGCACAGGTTGGTCTGGCCGCCGACGAACCAGTTGGCAAACGGCGGCCGGCTGTAGTCGCAGACCTGGGTGAACGGCCGATGCCAGTCGATCAGTGCAGCCTGCTCCGCCCAGAAACCATCGCGGTCCTCGATCGAGCGGCGGTAGAAGTCCGCGTAGGACGCGGTAGCGGCAGAGTTCATGGCAAGCCTCGAGAGTGACGGAGGGAAGAATTCGGCGGCGGGATGCGAAGAGATCAGATGCGAACCACGACACGCCCACGCAGCTTGCCGGCCATCATGTCATATGCCTTTTCGATCACGGCATCGAGTTCGACCTCCGTGGTGATCAGGTCGAGCCGGGCCGGGTCGAGGTCGCGCGCAAGACGCTCCCAAGCCTGGCGGCGCAGCGCCGGACGGGCCATCACGCTGTCGACACCCGCCAGCGTGACGCCGCGCAGGATGAACGGCATCACGCTGCCCGGAAGATCGCCTCCCTGCGCCAACCCACAGGCCGCGACCACGCCACCGTAGCGCGTTTGCGCGAGCGCATTCACGAGCGTGTGGCTGCCCACCGCGTCCACCACCGCGGCCCAGCGCTCCTTTTGCAACGGCTTGCCCGGTGTGCCCAACTCGGCACGGTCGATCACGCTGCTGGCTCCAAGCGTACGCAGATAGTCAGCCTCGCTCGCCTTGCCGGTGGCTGCGGTCACCCGGTAGCCGAGCTTGCCGAGCAACGCCGTCGCGACACTGCCCACGCCACCAGTGGCTCCCGTGACCAGCACCTCGCCATCGCCGGGCTGCACGCCGTGCCGCTCGAGCGCCAACACACACAGCATGGCGGTGTAGCCGGCAGTGCCGATGGCCATCGCCTGGCGGGTCGTGAATGCCGCCGGCAGGGCAACCAGCCAATCGCCCTTCAACCGGGCCCGCTCCGCCAGACAACCCCAGCGCGTTTCGCCCACGCCCCAGCCGTTGTGAATCACGCTCGCACCGACTTGCCAGTCCGGGTGGCTGCTCTCGATGACGCTGCCCGCACCATCAATGCCGGCGACCATCGGCCATGACCTCACGACCGGACCCTTGTTCGTGATCGCCAGGCCATCCTTGTAGTTCAGGGTCGAGTGCGCAACGCGCACCAATACGTCGCCCTCGGGCAGTTGAGCGTCGTCGACCTGCGCGATCGAGGCGCTGAATCCGGACGACGGCTTTTCGAGCAACAAGGCTTTGAACATGGCGTGTTTTCCTGCGAAGAAGGTGTAACGATAGCGCAGCGCGCGGGCACGGCTTCCGTGTAGACTTCTGGCGGCATTCGGCTCAACATGAAGATTCGCTCCCAAGCTGCTGTCATACATGTTCTTTTGGCATTGACGCAGCAAGCTTGGGCGCCTATATTTCCGCCGATGTCAAGTTTTCGAGCCACCCTCGTCCGCAGCGCCGTCGTCTCGATGGCCCTCGTGTCGTTGATGGGAGTGGCCGTCGCGGCGCCCGATGCGCCCGCCGCTGACCCGGTCAGCCGTTTCCTCGCCGAGCGAGGACTGATCACCCCCCTGGCTGTGCCAGCCCCGGCCGAAGCCGGTCCCCGAGCCGCCGATCCTGCGGCGAACGCGCTGGTGGGCCGCATCCGCGACAAGGCCTCCGAGATGGTGCTGACGGCGATGAACTTCCTCGGCGTGCGCTATCGCTATGGTGGCGAGTCGGCCGACCACGGCTTCGATTGCAGCGGCTTCACCCGCCACGTCTTCGAGATGAGCCTGGGGTTGGTGCTACCGCGGCGCGCCGACGAGCAGGCCTCGGCAAGATCGCTGATCGCGATCGGGCGCGACGAGCTCAAGCCCGGTGATCTCGTGTTCTTCAACACCCTCAAGCGGACCTTCTCGCACGTCGGCATCTACATCGGCGAGGGCAAGTTCATCCACGCGCCGCGCCCGGGGAGCGAGGTGCGCGTCGAGGACATGCGCTTTGCCTACTGGAGCAAGCGCTTCACCGGCGCGCGCCGCGCCGAGTCGGCGCTTGAGGCCAACGTGGCACCGGCCTCGCCTGAGACCGTCTCGGCCGCGGCTGCCTCGGCCCAATAGCGCTTTTTTCCCGCCATGCCGGAGCCGCACGAAGGGCTTCGCCGCACAGGCACAATTGCGCCATGACAGACAAAGTCATTCCCCTTTCAGACCTTCGCTATGCAGCCAGCCTGCCGCAGATCCCGGCGCATGCCGCACCGCCCACCGGGCTGTTGAGCGACACGCTGGGCCGGCCGCTCCACGATCTGCGCATCTCGGTCACCGACCGCTGCAACTTCCGCTGCACCTACTGCATGCCCAGGGAAGTGTTCGGCAAGAACTTCAGTTTCCTGCCGCAGGCCTCGCTGCTCAGCTTCGAGGAGCTCGCACGCCTCGCCCAATTGTTCGTCGCGCACGGTGTGCGCAAGATTCGCCTGACCGGCGGTGAGCCGCTGCTGCGCAAGAACCTCGAAGCATTGATCGGATTGCTGGGCGCTCTCCACGTGCCGGGTGGCGAGTCGCTCGACCTGACTCTCACTACCAACGGCTCGCTGCTCGCGCGCAAGGCGCAGGCGCTTTTCGATGCCGGCCTGAAGCGCGTGACGGTGAGCCTGGACGCGCTCGACGACACGATCTTCCGGCGCATGAACGACGCCGGCTTTCCGGTGGCCGACGTGCTCGAAGGCATTGACGTGGCGCAGCGCGTCGGGCTCGGGCCGATCAAGGTCAACATGGTCGTCAAGCGCGGCACGAACGACGCCGAGATCGTCGCGATGGCGCGCCACTTCAAGGGCACACCGATCGTGCTGCGCTTCATCGAGTACATGGACGTCGGCGCCACCAACGGCTGGCGCATGGACGAGGTGCTGCCGTCCGCCGAGGTGGTGGCGCGCATCCACGCCGAATTCCCGCTCGAGCCCGTGGCACCCACGGCGATCGGCGAAACCGCGGCGCGCTGGCGCTACCGCGACGGCAGCGGCGAGATCGGCGTGATCTCGAGCGTGACGCAGGCGTTCTGTCACGACTGCAACCGCGCGCGGCTGTCCACCGAAGGCAAGCTGTTCCTGTGCCTGTTCGCATCGCAAGGTCACGATCTGCGAGCCCTGCTGCGCGGTGGCCATGACGACGCCGATATCGCGGCGGCGATCGGCCTGGTGTGGCAACAGCGCGATGACCGCTACTCGGCATTGC